>JANNTO010000232.1:0-5405 GCA_031403675.1 Gammaproteobacteria bacterium
GTCGAAACGGCCAACCGCTAAGGTGGCCGGGACCGGAATTGGTGCACGCTGGAGTGCGTGCTGACAAGAACGAACGAGGGGTGGGACAGGTCCGGTATGGCGAACGTCTATTCGTCTGGGACTTCGCGCACGACCGCCGTATTCATCGGCATCATCGTGTTGCACGTCGGTTTCTTCTGGGCGCTGAAACAGGGCCTGGTGCGAGCCGGGCTGAATCTGGTCCAGGATTTCTCAATCATGGATCTGCCGCCGCCGCCGCCACCACCTGAGGACCTCGACGAGCCGCCGCCGCCGCCCCCGGTGGATATGCCGCCGCCGATCGTGCCGCCACCACTGATCGACCTGCCGGTTTTCGAAGGGCCGAGTTCGGCTATCACGGCACAGGTCAAAGAGGCACCGCCGCGCGCGCAGCCGCAACAGGCGTCCCGGCAGGTTCAGGTCACTCCGCCGCGCATCAAGGCGCGCGGTGACCGCATCGCCGCCGCGATCAACGCCTGCTATCCGTCGGCGTCACGCCGCCTCAGCGAGGAAGGCCGCGTAGTGCTGACGATCACAATCGGCGCGGACGGTAAGGCCGGCGCGATGAAAGTTTCGCAGAGCAGCGGCTTCGAGCGCCTCGACGGCGCCGCGGAGTGCGTGATCCGCAGATTGCCATTCGATCCGGGCAAACGCGACGGCCAGCCGGTCGAAGCCCAGGCAACATTGCCAATCGTCTTCAAGCTGGAAGGGTGACGCAGCTAGAATCGTCAAGGACCGGAAAGCCGCCAGGCCGCATTGGCAGCGACGACTTTCCGGAAAGTTTATTCAGTTAGAGGTATTGCAGAATGGCAGCTGAAACCGGTATGACCGAAAACCCGTATGGCATAGAAGCGCTTTGGACTACGAGCGACTATGTCGGCAAGGGCGTGTTCGTCATCCTCATCGTGATGTCGGTGTGGTCATGGCTCGTCATGATCAACAAGTGGCTGGACCAGCGGATGCTCCGCAAGGTGGCAACCGAGGCTGAGAAGAGCTTCTTCGCAGCCGGGTCGATGCAGGAAGGCATTGCCAAGCTGAAAGGCAAGGCCAATCCGTTCCGCGACATCGCCCAGGACGGGCTGCAGGCCCTCGAGCATCACCGCAAGAGCGCGTCGCGCGACGTGACCAGCGGCATCGAGCTTGCTGACTGGGTGCAATCGCACATCGACAAACGCAACAGCATGCTGCAGTCCAGTCTGCAGAGTGGCATGGTCGTGCTGGCGTCGGTTGGCGCCACCTCGCCGTTCGTCGGCCTGTTCGGCACGGTGTGGGGCATCTACCACGCGCTGATCAGCATCTCGATTGCGGGCCAGGCCTCGCTCGACAAGGTCGCCGGACCGATCGGTGAAGCTCTGATCATGACCGCCATGGGTCTTGCGGTCGCGGTGCCTGCGGTGCTCGGCTTCAATGGCCTGCTGCGCGGCAACAAGAGACTGATTGAGCGCGCCAACTACTTCGCCCACGACGTACAGGCCGCCCTGGTGGCCGGTTCGCGCGTTTCCGGGAAGTAATCGATGGCTATTGCGGTCGGCAAGGACGAGGGCGACCCGATGGTCGAGCCCAACGTCATTCCACTCGTGGACGTCATGCTGGTGCTGCTGATCATCATGATCATCACCGTTCCGGTGATGACGCATGCGGTCAAGATCGACCTGCCCAAGGAAGCGAATCGGCCGACCGAGACCAAGCCGGAGAACATCAATCTCTCGATCGATTTCGACGGCTCGATCTACTGGAATGAGAATGGCTTGGAGCGCGGCGACCTGCTGAACTATGTGTTGCAGGAAGCAGTCAAGGATCCGCAGCCGGAAGTGCACATCCGTGCGGACATTCGTGCGCGTTACGAGTTTGTCTCCGACACCCTGGCGGTGCTCCAGCGTGGCGGAATGCGCAAGGTCGGATTCATCGCGGAACCGCCGGTCGGCCAGTAGCGGTTCGAGCCGGCAAGGCAGGCGGCAGACGAAACAGGCCCGCTCACGGCGGGCCTTTTTTTTGGGAGGATTGAGGCTGAACAGGGCCTGAACTGCCGGCCATATTTTCGGCCCCGGAACCTGCGGGGCACGCGGTAGTCCATCAGAGCAAGGGCGTGGCAAGACAGCCGGGCGGGTTTTGGGGTATAAACCCGCCCCACGCAATTGGGCAGGCCGGTTGAAGGGGAAGGGACATGACTGGACGCATTTCTTGTTGGAGTTGGTTGCGCGTCATGGGAGCGGCGCTGACCCTGACACTGGCGTTGCCCGCAATCGCCACCGCCCAATATCAACAGCCGCAGGCGCCGCAGTCGCCGCAGTCGCCGCAGCAGGAATCGTCGAAATCCCGCAAAGAGCGCAAGGCAGCCGCCGAGGCGGAAGCTGCCAGAGAAAACGCAGCGCCGAAAGCCGAATACAGCAAGGAATTCCGCAAGATTGCCAGCACGGTCCAGGGCCTTGCCAACGACAAGAAATGGGCCGAGGTGCTGGCCTCATTGCCGCAACTGGATGCGCTGCCAAATCAGACCCGCGATGAGCACAAGGCAATTGCAACCTGGCGGCTGCAGGCAACCAAGGAGATTGGTGATCAGGAAGGGTTCGCTGCCGCGATCCTGGTCTTCCTGAAGGAGAACTATGCGGTACCGGAGCAGATCGGGCCGATGCACCGGCAACTCGCCGCGCACTACAACAGCAAGAAGGACATGACGCAGGCCGTGCTGCATTTCCGCCAATTCGTCGACGCGACACCGGATGTGGAACCGGATGAGTTTGAGACACTGGGACGTCTCTATCAGCAGGTCGGTGACTTCGCGCAGGCCGGCCAATTCCTCGGCAAGGCGATCGCCCTGAGCGCGAGCCGCAACGAAACGCCCAAGGAATTATGGTTTCAGCTCCGCGACCGCTGCTTCGTCGAATTGAAGGACGATGACGCGCGACTCGCCAACCTTGAAGCGCTGGTCGGCTACTACCCGAACAAGGAGTACTACAGCCGTATCGTCGCGATCTACCAGAACCAGTCGAAGAACGACCGCATTGTTATGTTGAATGCCTACCGGCTCGCAGTCAGTGATCCCCGCGGCGGTCTTGCGACCGTCGGTGGCTACCTGAATTATGCGGATACCGCGCTGGTGGCCGGCAGTCCGGGCGAGGCGGCGCGCGCGCTCGAGCGGGGCATGAAGGAAGGCATCGTGCCAAGTGCCGGCACGAACCAGCAGATGCTGCAGGAGGCGAAGACGGCGGTTGCCCAGGATCGCAAGTCGCTGCCCGCGGAAGCCACCGCGGCGCAGAAGAGCGCGAAAGGCGAGATGGACGTCAAGGTTGGCCTCGGCCTCTATAGCACCGGGGATTACGAGAAAGCCGTGGCCGCGGCGAAAAGTGGCATTGGCAAGGGTGGTGTTGCGCGCCTCGACGATGCCAATATGCTGCTGGGCGCCACATTGATGGAACTGGGCCGGCGCGATGAAGCGCGTGCCGCATTCGAGGCCGCTGCTGCTGCCGCGCCCGGCGGCAGTCTGATGGCGCGGATCGCGGCTCTGTGGCTGGCGCGAACCACGCGTGTCGATCCGGCACCCGCTGGCGGTTGAAGCAGGAGACGAATGATGATGAAGACGTCGCAGTTTCGCGCCAGCTTGCTGGCAACCCTGATGACCCTGCCGCTCCTGGGGCTCGTGACATTGACGCTGTCGACCGACGCGGTTGCGCAGGCGCAGTCCGGCGGCTGGCGCAAAGAGGTCTTCGACAAATTCACTGCTGCGCAGGACGCTGCCAAGAAGGGCAGCTTTAACGAGGCCATTCGGCTGCTGAAGGAAGCCAAGGCCAAGGCACCGCTGTCGCCGCAGGAAGAACACGCCATCAACGAGTACCTGATCTATGCGGCGAGCAGCGCCAAGGATCACAAGCTCGTGCTGCAGACCGTAGACGAGCGTCTGGCAACCGGCCGGGTAACCGGCGCCGACCTCGGGCGCAAGCTGCGACTGAAAGCGTCTTCGCAGTATTCGCTGCGTGACTATCGCGGTGCCGCGGCGACCTTCAATCAACTCAGCTCACAAGGCGGGCTGACCACCGATGATCTCACCTGGCTCGGTACCTGCCAGATCCAGTTGCGCGATTTCCGTGCTGGGGCGACCACGCTCGAGCGCGTGCTCGCGGCGCACGACAAGGCAGGCAAGAGCGCAAAGACCGGCCCGCTGCTCGAGATGCTGAACTCCGCCTACTTCGAGACCGGCAACAAGGCCAAACGCCTCGAGACGCTGAACCGGTTGATGGGGGTAGCCCCGAAGGCGGGCGTCTTCAAACAGGTCGTGAGCGCATATGAAGAAGATTCGGCGAAGGATCCGGTGGTGATGATCAACATCTACCGGCTGGGTGCAAAGCGCGGCCTGTTGTCTGGCGAACACCACGCCAAGTATGCGGAGACCGCGCTCGATCTCTCGAGTCCGGGCGAAGCGGTTGCGATGCTCGAGAAAGGCATGGCGGCTGGTGCGATCAAGAAGGACGATCGCAACAACCGGGTGTTGGCCGACGCAAAATCGCAGCTCGAGCGGGTCAAGGCAACGCTGTCCCAGCAGGAGGCGGAAGCCAAGGCGATCGCAGCCGGCGAACCGGAAGCGAAGCTGGCGACGGCGTATTTCACGCTGAAGAACTACGCGAAGGCCTCAGAGGCCGCGAAGCGCGGCGTGGAGAAGGGCAAGCTACGCCGCGCGGATGACGTCAACATGCTGCTCGGTATCGCGCTGGTCGAGACCAAGAAAAGTGCAGAAGCGAAGAGCGCATTCAAGGCGGCCGCCGCGGCAAAAGACTCTAAAGTCCGGGGCGTCGCCGACCTCTGGTCCAGCAGCGCGGGCTGATCACCAGAACGCCGATTGACAACGGAGGCCGCGGTGCGAAATCGCCGCGGCCTTTTTGCGTATACAATCCTGCGGAATGACCGTGCCGCGAACTGGAGCGGGCGCTTTCTCGGCGCCGCACGGCCGGCGTCGCGCGCGGTAAGCTGAAGTTTCAAACCGAAGGAAAACTACGATGACGATCCAGGCAGGCGACCGGATTCCGGAAGGCAAGCTCAAAGTGATGGGCAAGGACGGTCCAATGAACCTGAGCGCCGATGAACTGCTTGGCTAGGAGCGCGTGGTGCTGTTCTCGGTGCCGGGCGCATTCACGCCGACCTGCGACGCCAAGCACCTGCCCGGATTCAAGGAGAAGGCCGCCGCACTGAAGGCCAAGGGCGTAGGCAAGCTTGTGTGCCTGGCCGTCAATGATGTGTTCGTGATGCATGCCTGGGGCAAATCGGCCGGGGTTGGAGAGGCGATTGTCATGGCTGCCGACGGCAACGGTGATTACTCGCGTGCGCTCGGTCTCGAGCTCGATGCGCGTGGCTTCGGCATGGGCATGCGCGGCAAGCGCTTTGCCCTGGTGATCGAG
>JANNTO010000233.1:0-20900 GCA_031403675.1 Gammaproteobacteria bacterium
GCCGCGGTGCTTCCCACCTGGCCGGCGCCAAGAATAATGATTTTCAAGTCCACTCCCTGGCCGGCGGCAACGCCGTCGGCTTTGCGTGCCGGATCCCGCATGCCGCACTTGAGCAGTGCCGCGCACCGCCGAGCGTCGTGGGCTGCGCTAGAATCCGGCACGCAAAGCCGACGGCGTTGCCGCCGGCCAGGGAGTGGACTTGAAAATCATTATTCTTGGCGCCGGCCAGGTGGGAAGCACCGCGGCACAGCAGCTGGCCCGCGAACAGGCCAACGACGTCACGGTCGTGGACTCGCGTGACGAGATCCTGCGCGACCTGCAGGACCGCCTCGATATCCGCACGATTTCCGGGAATGCGGCGCACCCAGCGGTACTCGAGGCCGCTGGCTGCGAGGGTGCGGACCTGATCGTTGCACTGACCAACAGCGATGAAGTCAACATGATCGCCTGCCAGATCGCGTGGACGCTGTTTCGCACGCCAACCAAGATCGCGCGGATCCGTTCCCGCGACTATCACCAGCGCCCGGAACTGTTCGGCGACAACGCCATTCCGGTTGATCTTGCGATCAGCCCGGAGCAACTCGTTACCGAGTATGTCGAACGGTTAATCCGCTACCCCGGCGCACTGCAAGTGCTCGAGTTCGCTGATGGCAAAGTGCGACTGGTGGGCATGCGCGCGGTCAAGGGCGGCAAACTGATCGGTCATCAATTGCAGGAGCTGCGCGCTCACATTCCAAACCGGGAAGTCCGCGTTGCCGCCATTTATCGCGGCGGCCGCAGCATCAAGCCGGAGGGGAACACGACGATCGAGGAGCACGACGAGGTGTTTTTCGTCGCGGCGCGCGACGATATGCGCCCGATGATGAAGGAGCTCAGCACCGAGGAAGCCACCGTGCGGCGCGTGGTCATCGCTGGCGCCGGCAATATCGGTTTTCGCCTCGCTCGCGCACTCGAGGACCGTGTGCAAGTCAAGCTGATCGAGCGCAGCGCCGACGGTGCGCGCCGGGCAGCGGAGACGCTTCGCAACACACTGGTGCTGCATGGCGATGCCGCAGACGAGGAGCTGCTGCTCGAGGAGAACATCGACGACGCGGACATTTTCATCGCGGTAACCAATGCCGAAGAATCCAACATCCTGTCCGCAATGCTGGCCAAGAAGCTCGGCGCGCGGCGCGTCATGGCGCTGATCAACAAGCCTTCCTACTCCGACCTGGTGGAGGGTGGACGGATCGACATCGCGATTTCGCCGCAGACCATCACCATCGGCGCACTGCTCGAGCACGTGCGCCGTGGCGACGTGGTGCGGGTGCATTCGCTGCGTCGTGGCGCCGCCGAAGCGATGGAGGCGATTGTTCACGCCGACAGCCATGCCTCCCCGATCGCCGGCAAACGCATTGATCAGATAGACCTGCCCGATGGCACGACGATCGGCGCCATCGTGCGCGGCCAGCAGGTGCTCATGGCACATCACGACACGATCATCGAGGCGGAGGATCACGTGATCCTGTTCCTGACCGATCGTCGGCATGTGGAGGAAGTCGGCCGGCTGTTTCAGGCCGGAACGCGCGCATGAATCTGCTGATGGTGCAGCGGATCCTCGGGCTGATGCTCCTGATGTTCAGCCTGACATTGCTGCCACCGGTCGGTGTCTCCGTGGCTTACGGTGACGGGCACTGGCAGCCGTTCTTCGCTGCTTTCCTGATCGTCGCCGCCGCAGGCGCTGCGCTGTGGCTTCCGGTACGCCGCGTGCACCGCGACCTGCGGCTGCGAGATGGCTTCCTGATCGTCGCGGTGTTCTGGATCTTTTTGGGGCTCGCCGGCGCGACGCCGCTGCTGCTCACCGACGTGCCTGCCTTGACGTTCACCGACGCGGTTTTCGAAGCCGTCTCCGGATTCACGACCACCGGCGCGACCGTGATCGTCGGCCTGGACGACCTGCCGAAATCGGTTCTCTACTATCGCCAGCAGATCCAGTGGCTCGGCGGCATGGGCATCATCGTGCTGGCCGTCGCCCTGCTCCCGGTGCTCGGCATCGGCGGAATGTCGCTGTTCAAGGCGGAAACGCCCGGGCCGATGAAGGACCAGAAGTTGACGCCGCGCATCACCCAGACGGCGAAAGCACTCTGGTTCATCTACGCGGTGCTGACTGCGCTGTGTGTGATTGGCTATTGGCTGGCGGGCATGGATCTCTTCGATGCCGTGGGTCATGCGTTCGCCACCCTGTCCACCGGCGGTTTCTCGACACACGACGCGAGTCTCGGGTATTTCGACAGCGCCGCGATCGATGCAGTCGCAACCGTGTTCATGTTCCTGGGCGGCGTGAATTTCGCATTGCACTTCGTCGCATTCCACCGCCAGAATCCGCGGACTTACTGGCGCGATACCGAGTTCCAGGCCTACTTCTGGCTGATCGCCGCCGTGATCAGCGGCGCAACCGTCTACCTGTGGCTCATGGGCGAGTTCGCGACGCTTGGCACATCGTTGCGCCATGCCAGCCTGCAGGTCGTATCGATGCAGACCAGCACCGGATTCCTGACCACCGGCTTCGCGCACTGGCCCGGTGCGATGCCCGCACTCCTGATGATGCTGACCATTGTCGGCGGCTGTGCGGGATCGACGACCGGCGGCATGAAGGTCATTCGCTGGCTGATCGTGCTCAGGCAGGGTGCCACCGAATTGAAGCGTCTGGTGCATCCCAGTGCCGAGATCCCGGTCAAGCTCGCCGGACGCCCGGTGCCGCAGCGTGTCATCAATGCCGTAACCGGTTTCTTCGCCATCTACTTCATCCTGTTTGCAATCCTGACGCTCCTGTTGATGATGTTTGGCCTGGATCAGGTCTCGGCCTGGTCCGCGATAGCAACCAGCATCAACAACACCGGCCCCGCGCTCGGGGAGGTCGCCACGACTTTTCGCGATCTTCCGGATGCCGCCAAATGGACCTGCACCATCGCGATGCTGGTCGGGCGGCTGGAGATCTTCACGCTCGTGCTGCTGCTGACGCCGGCCTTCTGGCAGAAGTGACGTGGCGCTCCGCGACAACCTCCAGTTGATGCTCGAGCGTGGTCAGGATTCGCCATTGCTGCGCTTCGCGCTCGGCCAGGAGTGCCTGAAGGCGGGCGAGCTGGTGGCCGCGATCGATCATCTGCGTCACGCCCTGGAGCAGAATCCCCGCTATTCAGCGGCGTGGAAACTGCTCGGCGAAGCGCATGCGCGCGCCGGATCGCCGCAACGCGCTGCCGAGATCTATGAACGCGGGATCGCCGCCGCGCGCGCAGCCGGCGACCTCCAGGCTGCCAAGGAAATGGGCGTATTCCTGAAGCGCCTGCGCAAAGGCGCGGGGGCGGCCTCTTGAGTTCGCAAGGAGGCAGAATCACACGCGGCCGATGCGGCTGTGGTTCAATTGAATGCCATGTATGAAGCCAGGCATCAACCGCCGCTGACCCGCAGCCGGTTTGCGCGCCGCCTGCTGGGCCACGCCGCGGTCGTCTTCGGGCTGATCGGCCTGTCGCTCGGACTGGGAATGTGCGGTTACGTCGTGTTCGAGCATCTGTCCTGGATGGACGCTTTCCTGAACGCGGCGATGCTGCTCGGCGGCATGGGGCCCGTGCACCTGCCGCAGACCGAGGCCGGCAAGCTGTTCGCGGGTTGCTACGCGCTGTACGCCGGGCTCGCATTCATTGTCGCTGCAGCGCTCTTTATCTCACCCGTGCTCCACCGCGTCTTGCACCGTTTTCACTGGGATGATTTGTCGCGCAATAAGGGCGGGTAGGATTTGATCGGGCTGCTGCAGCGCGTGACCGGTGCATCCGTCGTGGTCGGGGGCCGCGAGTTCGCGCGCATCGGCGCGGGTCTGCTGGTGCTCATTGCCGTCGAGCGCGGCGATGACGAGCAAACGGCCGAGCGTCTGCTCGATCGGTTGCTGAACTATCGCGTGTTCGAAGATGCCGCCGGGCGCATGAACGTGTCGGTCACCGAAGCCAGCGGATCGATCCTGCTGGTGCCGCAATTCACGCTCGCCGCGGACACGGCCAAGGGCCTGCGTCCGGGATTCAGCCGGGCGGCGGAACCCGCGGATGCAGAACGTCTGTTCGGGCACCTGGCGCGACGGGCCCGGGAACGCCAGCCCGGCACGCAAACCGGCCAATTTGGCGCCCATATGCAGGTATCTCTCGTGAACGACGGGCCCGTCACATTCTGGTTAAGGGTCCCGGGCCACCCCGAAGAGCCGGGGTTGATTGGCGTATCATGATGCAGCGCCGCCAGGTGCGCGGGCCGGAGTCATCGACATGGGTATTGGATTTCGCGAACTGCTGATCATCCTCGCGATCGCGCTCCTGGTTTTCGGGGCGAAGAAGCTGCGCAACATCGGCTCGGATCTCGGTGCCGCGGTGCGCGGCTTCAAGAAATCCATGAACGATGGCGACACCGACGAATCCGGCAAGAAGCTCGCGCAGGACGAGCGTCCGGACGCGGATTTCGCTGCCGGCAAGCGCGACCGCGACAGCGCCGACTCGTCCAAAAACGTGTAACCGCCGATGTTCGAGGTCGGTTTCACCGAGATCATCCTGATCCTCGGCATCGCACTGTTGGTGCTGGGCCCGGAGAAGCTGCCGAAACTTGCGAACCAGGTCGGGCGCTGGGCCGGCCGTGCGCGCGCGATGGCGCGGCAGTTGCGGCAGCAGCTCGACGAGGAAGTCAACGTCATCCCCAAGGCCGATTTCGATCCGGCGGCACGCCGCCCGCCACCAGGCGCAGCACCGCCTGCAGATCCTGCTGACCCGGTCGACACACCGCCGCCGTCCACATGAGCGACGCGGTTCCGGATAAGGAAGGGCTCGCCGAAAGCACGCTGCTCTCGCATCTGCTGGAACTTCGCGATCGCCTGCTGCGCGCAATGATCGCGACCCTCGTGATCGCGCTGCCCTGCCTCTACTTTGCCAACGACATTTTCTCGTGGCTCTCCGCCCCGTTGCGGAACCAGTTGCCGGAAGGCGCGACCTTGATCGCGACCTCGGTCGTGGCACCTTTCATGACGCCGTTCAAGCTCGCACTGCTCGCGGCAATTTTCTTCGCGATGCCGGTGATCCTTTACCAGATCTGGGCCTTTGTGGCCCCCGGCCTGTATCGGCATGAGCGGCGCTTCGCATTGCCGCTGTTCGTCTCGAGTGTCGTGCTGTTCTACGGCGGCGCAGCATTCGCGTACTTCATCGTTTTTCCGTTGGTTTTCCAGTTCTTCGTGATGACGACACCGGCGGGCGTGCAGATGATGACCGACATGACGGAGTACATGGATTTCGCGGTATTGCTGTTCTTTGCCTTTGGCCTCGCCTTCGAAATTCCGGTCGCAACCGTGCTGTTGGTGCGCACCGGGCTGGTGAAGCGCGAGGCGCTCACCAAGAATCGCGGCTATGTGCTGCTCGGCATTTTCATCATCGCGGCTTTCCTGACACCGCCGGATCCGGTCTCGCAGACCATGATGGCGCTGCCCATGTACGTGCTATATGAGGCGGGAATCCTGATGACGCGCGTGCTGGTGCGAGCCAAACCGCCCGATCCGGACGGCGATCCGGCTTGATGTTGCACCGCAACATGGCGGAGACTCGCCGGACTCTCGAGTAAGGCTGAATGAGCACCGATCTTCGCATCCCGCCAGGAACATTCCTCGGCCATCCCAAGGGCTTGTTCCTGCTATTCGTCACCGAGATGTGGGAGCGCTTCAGCTACTACGGCATGCGCGCCCTGCTGGTGTTGTATGCAGCGG
The DNA here is from genome assembly GCA_031403675.1 of Gammaproteobacteria bacterium. Taxonomy (GTDB): domain Bacteria; phylum Pseudomonadota; class Gammaproteobacteria; order Steroidobacterales; family Steroidobacteraceae; genus SCUD01. The sequence continues at coordinate 5,762 of JANNTO010000233.1, forward strand.
CCGCGACCCATGCGGCAAATCCGGGGCTCGGCTGGGCCGAACCGCAAGCACTGAAGCTCTATGCCTGGTACACCGGTTTCGTCTACCTGACGCCGCTGTTCGGTGGCTGGCTCGCCGACAACTGGCTCGGCCAGCGCAAGGCCGTGATCATCGGCGGCCTCATTATGGCGCTCGGCCAGTTCTCGCTCGCCGCACCCCTCGATACGCTCGGCAGCTCGGCTGCGTTCTTGCTGCCCGCACTCGGCATCGCGTTTCCGGAAACACCGACCAGTTTTTATCTTGGCCTGCTGCTGCTCATTATCGGCAACGGCTTCTTCAAGCCGAATATCTCGACGATGGTCGGCGACCTCTACGCGCAGGGCGACGCACGCCGCGACGGCGCATTCACCATCTTCTACATGGGTATCAACAGCGGCGCATTCCTCGCGCCGCTGGTCTGCTCGACGCTCGCCGAGGATCCCGCTTACGGCTGGCGCGTTGGATTCATCGCTGCGGGCATCGGCATGCTGCTGTCGGTGATCATCCAGCTGGTTTTTGCGCAACGCTACATCGGCGACGTCGGTCGTCAGCCAGCGGCCGCGCGGTCACTCGCGCTGTCGGGCGGCACCAGGCAGCCGCTGACGAAAATCGAAAAGGACCGGCTGCGCGTTATTTTCGTGATCTTCACTTTCGTGGTGATTTTCTGGGCCACGTTTGAGCAAGCCGGTGGCCTGATGAACCTGTTCGCCGAGAAGTACGCCGACCGGCAAGTGGGTTCCTTCCTCGTGCCGACCGGCTGGTTCCAGTCGCTGAATCCATTCTTCATCGTGCTGCTCGGCATTCCGTTCTCGCTGCTATGGAGCAGACTCGGCCAGCGCGGCAAGAATCCCGCGACGCCCGTCAAGATGTACCTCGGCTTGTTGCAGGTCGCACTCGGATTCGTGTTCCTCGTCATTGCCGTCTTCGAGATTCAGCGCACCGGCGACATGAAGGCCAGCATGGTCTGGCTGGTCCTCGCCTACCTGTTCCACACCACCGGCGAGCTCTGCATCAGCCCGGTTGGCCTCTCGATGGTGACCAAGCTCGCGCCATTGCGCCTCGGCTCGCTGATGATGGGCGTCTGGTTCCTGGTCAACTTTTTCGGCAATACGCTCGCCGGCTACATCGGGGCGTTCTCCGAGAACATGGGCGAATACCCGTGGATGATCGCGCTCGCCGCGGACTTCGGCGTGCGCGCGGAACAGGCCGGTCTGCTCGGCGTATTCGGCGGGCTCGCGGCCGTGCTGGTCGCCTTCAGCCTGCTGTTGTGGGCGATCTCGGGCCGGACCGTCGAGTGGATGCACGGTGCGGAAGGCAATCGCAAGTGAGATGCTGGACGCTTCGTAGCGCCAGCACGCTCGGCCTGGCCGGCCTGCTGCTGGCTTGCGGCGCGGACCCACCGCAGGAAACCGCCGACCAGTTCGTGGTGCGCGCCAATGCGGAGCTTCAGAAAAGCGGGCGTGAGAACGCCCAGGCCAACTGGGTTCAGCAGACCTACATCACGCCGGATACGGATGCGCTCACCGCCCGGGCGGCGGAACGCGTGCAGGAGGACTTCGCCCGCCTGATCAAGGAAGCAAATGCATTCGCAGGCGCCGACGTTTCCGCGCGCGACGCGCGCGCCATGCTGCTGCTGAAATTCGGCTTGAATGCCCCCGCGCCGGACGATCCGGCCAAGCGCGCGGAACTCACCACGCTCGATGCGCGCCTGACCTCGAGGTACGGCGCCGGCAAATACTGTCCGGACGGCCCGGACAGCTGCAGGAACCTGGATCAGCTCTCCGAGGTCCTGGCCAAGAGCCGCAAGCCCGCGGAGTTGCTGGACGCATGGGTTGGCTGGCATTCCATCTCGCCGCCGATGCGCAAGGATTTCCAGCGTTTCGTCGAGCTCGCCAACGAAGGCGCGCGTGGGCTCGGCTTTGCCGACGTTGGCGAGATGTGGCGCTCCGCTTACGACATGACTCAGGTCGAGTTCGAGGCCGAGACCGAGCGCCTGTGGTCGCAGGTGAAGCCGCTGTACGATGGCCTGCATTGTTATGCACGCGGCAAGCTGCAGCAGAAGTACGGCAAGGAACTGGTGCCCGACGGCAAGCCGGTGCCGGCACACCTGTTTGGCAACATGTGGGCGCAGCGCTGGAACAATATCTACGATCTGCTTGAGCCATATCCGGGCGTCTCGAATCTCGACGTCACCGCATCACTCGAGAAGCAGGACTACGACGCCGAACGCATGGTGCGCTCGGCGGAATCCTTCTACACGTCACTCGGTTTCCCAAAGCTGCCGGAGAGTTTCTGGCAGCAATCGATGCTGACGCGGCCGCGCGACCGCGACGTCGTCTGCCATCCCAGCGCCTGGAACATGGACACGCGAGGTGATGTGCGCATCAAGCAGTGCATCTATCCGACCGAAAAAGACCTGTACAACACCTATCACGAGCTCGGGCATGTCTATTACTACCTGAGCTATCTCGATCAGCCTTATCTGTTCCAGCAGGGCGCAAACGCGGGATTCCATGAGGCGCTCGGCGACACGATCAACCTGTCGATGACCGAGGGCTATTTCGCCGGTGTCGGCCTGCTGCCTGAGGGCACGAAGTCAAGCCGCGAAGCGCTGATCAACCGCCAGATGAAGGTCGCGAGCGAGAAGATCGCCTTCCTGCCATTCGGCAAGCTGGTGGATCAGTGGCGCTGGGGCGTGTTTTCGGGCGCTGTTCCGCCGGAAAAATACAACGAGGCCTGGTGGGACCTGCGCCGCAAATACCAGGGGGTCGAGTCACCGGTCGCGCGCAGCGAGGCAGACTTCGACCCGGGCGCCAAGTACCACATCCCGGCCAACAGCAAGTTCACGCCCTATTTCCTGGCATTCGTATTGCAGTTCCAGTTCCAGCGGGCGTTGTGCGAAGCCGCCGGCTTCCCGGGCCCGCTGCACGAATGCTCTATTTACGGCAGCACCGAAGCCGGCCGCCGGTTCCAGGAAATGCTTGCGCTCGGCAGCAGCCAGCCGTGGCAGGATGCGCTTGAGAAACTCGACGGCACCCGACAGATGGACGCGAGCGCCATCGTCGATTACTTCCAGCCCTTGATGGGCTGGCTCGACGAACAGAATCGCGGCCGCGCGTGCGGCTGGTAAGAACAAGAAGGAATAAGACATGAGTGCAGCCGATGCCGGCAGGCAGCTGACTGCCCGCGCGATCATTCTTTCCCTGATCCTGACGGTGCTGCTTGCCGCGGCAAATGCCTACCTTGGCCTGTTCGCCGGACTCACCGTCGCGACGGCCATACCGGCCGCCGTGGTTTCGATGGGCGTGCTGAGGCTGCTCGGCCGCTCGAGCATCCTCGAGAACAATATCGTTGCAACCGGCGCATCCGCCGGCTCGTCGATCGCGGCCGGCACGATCTTCACGATCCCTGCGCTCGTAATCATGGGCCACTGGCAAACGTTCGATTACTGGTGGGTGTTCGCAATCGCCGGACTCGGCGGCCTGCTCGGCGTGCTGTTCTCGGTGCCGCTGCGCCGCACACTGATCATCGAGCAGAAGCTGCAGTTCCCGGAAGGTGTCGCAACGGCAGAAGTGCTGAAGGTTGGTCAGGACCCGGGCCGCGGAGTGCAGGTGTTGTCGCTCGCGGCCGCCACGGGCGCACTGTTCAAGCTCGCACTCGCGGGGCTCAAGCTGTCGCCGGAGACCTTCGTCGTGGCGCGCTATTTTGGTGAGCGCGCGATCGGTTTCTTCGGTATCAACCTCTCGCCTGCGCTGCTCGGCGTCGGCTTCATCGTCGGCTTCAACATCGGCTGCCTGATGCTGTCGGGTGGCGCACTGTCGTGGTGGGTATTCATCCCGTTCTACAACACCTTTCTGCACGATCACGACCCGGCACTCGCAGCAGAGCTGGTCGGGCTCGAAGCCGATGCCGCAGCCAGCCTGATCTGGAGCCGGCAGATTCGCTATATCGGCGTCGGTGCGATGCTGATCGGCGGCCTGTGGTCGCTGTGGTCGTTGCGCAAATCCCTGCTGTCCGGCGTGAAGACCGGCGTGGCGATCAAGGGTGGCAATGCGGCGAACGTACCGGACACGGAACGCGACCTGCCGATGACGATGATCCTGTCCGGCATCGTGCTGTTCGTGCTGCCGCTGTTCGCGCTCTACTACGTGGTCGTCGATTCACTCGGCATCGCCTTCACGATGGCCGTGATCATGGTCGTCGCCGGCTTCGTGTTCTCTTCGGTCAGCGGTTACATGGCCGGCCTGGTCGGTTCCTCGAACAACCCGGTTTCCGGTATCACGATTTCGACGATTCTCTTTGCCTCGTTGATCCTGCTCGCGATCATGGGGGCGGGTTCGACGGTCGGCCCGGTCGCCGCAATCATGATCGGCGCGGTGATCTGCAATTCCGCCGCGATCGCCGGCGACAACCTCCAGGACCTGAAAGCAGGCCAGTTGGTCGGTGCAACACCCTGGCGCCAGCAGGTGATGCTCGGCATCGGCGCGCTGGCCAGCGCCGCCGTCATGGCGCCGGTGCTCAACCTGCTGCTCGAGGCCTACGGCATCGGCACTCCCGCGCGGGAGGGCGTCAACGCGCTTGCGGCACCGCAGGCGACCCTGATGGCTTCGGTCGCAAGTGGCATCTTCGGCGGCGGCCTGCCCTGGAACATGGTTGCGACCGGCGCCGTGGTCGGCGCGATCGTGATCACGCTGGATGAGTGGCTCAAGAGCCGGGGTGCGAGCTGGCGCGCGCCGGTGCTCGCAGTTGCGGTCGGCATCTACCTGCCGCTTGAGCTGTCAACACCAATCTTTGCCGGTGGCCTGATCGCGGAACTCGCGACGCGCTGGCATCGCCGGCGCAATCCCGGCGGCGATGTGGAAAAACTCAAGCAGATGGGCCTGTTGTTCTCCGCGGGCCTGATTGCGGGCGAAGCCATTGTCGGGGTACTGATGGCGATCCCGATCGTCCTGACCAAGGACGCGAACGTGCTCGCCGTCGCTGAATCGCTGCAGCCGGGCCAGTGGGCTGGCATCGTGGCGCTCGCCGCGGTCGGCTGGTGGATGCATCGAGTCTCGACGCGCCAGACACACAAGCAGACTTGATAAAAGGGGACGCATCCCTTTTGGGGACTGTCCCCTTTTCCGCAAGAAAAGGCGGACTGTCCCCTCTTAAAAGGGATGCGTCCCCTCTTGCGTACGGTACGCTTGCGGTGCATGAGCGAATCGCAAGCACTGCGGGCCCGGATCGCGATCGCGCTAGCGATCATCTACCTGGTCTGGGGATCGAGCTACCTCGCGACCAAGGTGTTGGTCACCGACGAGCCGCCGCTCATCGCTGCGGGCCTGCGCTTCTCCGCCGCGGGCGTCCTGCTGCTGGCCTTCGCCTGGTGGCGCGGCGGGCCACCCGTACTCACGCGTATCGAGTTGTGGCATGTGCTTGCGATGGCTTTCCTGTCGGTTTTCTTCAGCAATGCCTGCCACGTGATCGCCATGCAGTACGTGCAGTCCAATACGGCGGCTCTGTTGAATGCGACGCCAGCGCTCTGGATCGCATGGCTTGGCACCTTCGGCCAACGACGCAAGCCTCTTTCCGGCACGGCTCAGCTCGGACTCCTCGTCGGGCTCGCCGGCGTGCTGCTGGTGCTCGCACCGAAGGGGGGATTCCATGTCGCGGGTTTTGGCTGGCAACTCCTGATCCTGCTCGGCTGCCTGAGCTGGTCGCTCGGCACGATTTACTATCGCAACTCTGGCGCCGCGAATCCGCCGCTGATGTTCGTCGCGTTGCAGATGCTGGCGGGCGGACTCGGTCTGCTGGTAGCCGCCCTCCTTGCCGGTGAGTCGTTTGCGTTTCACTGGACGCCGCGCGGATTCACTGCCTTCTTGTGGCTGACGCTGATGAGCTCCTGCCTGGCCTACTCCGCCTACGCCTGGCTCACGGTTAACACTTCACCGGTCGTCGTCGGCTCCTTTGGTTATGTGTGTCCGGCCGTGGCGGCGCTGGTCGGGTGGCTCGTACTCGGCGAGAAACTCGCCTGGATACAGATCACGGGAATGACGGTCATCCTGCTCGGAATCGCGCTGGTGACGGGCTTCTTGCGGCCGATGCCGAGAAGTCTCGCGAGCGCTGAACGAAGCTGATGGAAAAGTACCCTCTCGATCCCGCACGACGCTTGCTGCTCCGCCAATCGCTCGCATTCGTCGGTGTGGCGGCGCTCGGCGGCGCATCGGGCTGCGCGTTGACTCCTGCGAGCCCCGGCGTTGACACCGGCCTGCCCCCGTCGGACCCGCATCCGGCGCTCGGGCGCACGCTGATGCGCATCGGCTTCGGCTCCTGCGCTGAGTCATCGAAGCCGCAGCCGATCTGGGACGCGATACTCGCGAGGCAGTTCGACCTGTTCGTGTTCCTCGGCGACAACATCTACGGGGACACCCGTGACATGGCGGTGCTGCGCGCGAAGTACGCACAGTTTGCGGCGCAACCCGGATTTTCCCGATTGCGAGCGACGACTCCCGTCGTCGCGATCTGGGACGACCACGACTTCGGCGAGAACGATGCGGGCGGCGATTACCCGATGAAGGACCAGACGCGGCGGATGTTCCTCGATTTCTGGGACGAGCCGGCCGATTCGCCGCGCCGCAACCGCGACGGCGTTTATGCGTCCTATGTTTTCGGTCCGCTGGGCAGGCGGGTGCAGGTGATCCTGCCGGACCTGCGCTACAACCGCACGGCGCCACTCAAGCTCGACCTCGGGGGTGTCGACCACGAGACCTGGTCAAGGGCCCGGCTGGCAGCCGGGCTCGAGGTGCAGGGTCCCTATGCGAAGAATCCAGATCCGCAAGCCACGATGCTCGGCGAACGGCAGTGGCAATGGCTTGAGCGGCAACTCAAAGTGCCCGCCGATCTGCGCCTGATCGGGTCCAGCCTGCAGGTGCTGGCCGATTTCACAGGTTGGGAGTCCTGGGCGGGATTCGCGCGGGATCGGGAGCGCCTGATCGACCTGATCCGCCGCAACAACGCGAATGGCGTCGTGTTCCTGAGCGGCGACATCCACTACGCGGAGCTGTCGAAACTGGACGTCAACGTGCCGTATCCGTTGTGGGACCTGACATCCGGCGGTCTCACCGAGGAATGGCCGGTCCCGACGCCCAACGCCAATCGCGTGAGCGAGGTATTGACAGAGGCCAATTTCGGTTTCATCGACATCGACTGGCAGGGGTCGTCGACGCGCCTCGCGCTCGGCATCGTCGATGCTTGGGGCAAGACACGGATGTCCTGGGACATCGAGCTTGCGAGCCTCGCCAGCGGATGAAACCCGTGCGCGCAGTGCTCTTCGATCTCGACGGCACGCTGATTGACAGCGAGGTCCATACGGACCGGGCAATCAGCGCGGTCACTGCACGATATGGAATCGCGGACTTCGCCCTTCCCCACTCCGAGACGAGGGGGCGCACCTGGACCTGCATTGCCGATTCCATCCGGGCGCTGACCGGGATCGACCGCGCCACGGACGTGCTTGCCGACGAACTGCTGGCACGCTGGAATGAGCTCGCCACGGACGTGAAGCCGGTTCCCGGGGCGCCGGAGGCGGTGCGCGCTGCCACCGCGTGCAAGCTGAGTCTCGGCGTCGTGTCATCCAGCCCCCGCTCAGTGATCGACTCATTCCTCGACAAGCTCGGCATCGGCGACTGCATCGACCGGCGCGCGCGCATCGGTGGCGATACCGTCAAGAACGGCAAGCCCGATCCCGAGGGTTTCCTGCTCGCGGCGCGCGCGCTCGACGTCGAACCTGCCGACGCCCTGGTGTTCGAGGACAGCCAGGCCGGCCTGCTGGCGGCCAGGGCTGCTGGCATGCGCTCGGTATTCATCACCTGCTGCGCATCGGACCTGCCCGCGAATACCTTGCTTGCAACCGCGAGCTGCACGCACTACCAAAGCTTGCCGCCTCGCTTTTGGGATCAGCTGGCGGACGGCAGCTGCGATCTCACTGGCCGGTCGTTCAAATGAATGCGGCGAATCCCGAGCTGTTGCGCCGCTATCGCGTGCAGTTGTTCACCGCAACCTGGCTTTCCTACGCCGGTTTTTATCTCACCCGAAAAGTCTACGCGGTCGTCAAGCATCCGCTGAAGGAACAGTTCGGGCTCGACGACCTCCAGATCGCTTACCCGTGGACCATCTATCTCGTCACGTACATGCTCGGCCAGTTCCTCGCCGCGTGGCTCGGCAGGCACATTGAAAGCCGGCGCGTGCTCGCCTGGGGCATGTGCATCGCGGCCGCCTGCAACATCGCGCTCGGATGGCTGGTCGATTCGCATGTCGCGAGCGTGTTCCTGTGGATGTGCGTGACGATGGGAATCCACGGGCTTGCCCAGGCCACCGGCTGGCCGCACAACGTCGCCTTGTTCGCGAACTGGACGCGCCGCTCAGAACGCGGAACGCTGTTCGGCATCTGGGGCACCTGTTATCAGTTCGGCGCGATCGCCGGAAAAGGCCTGGCCGGATTCCTGCTGGGCTGGCTCGGACTGGCCTGGTCGTTCTTTGGCTCGAGCATCGTACTGCTCGCATTCACCGTGTATTTCGTCCTGCGCGCGCGCGAACGGCCACAGTCGGTCGGCCTGTCGCTCGAAGACGACGCGGAGCCCGACATCGCCGCGCCGGGCCCGCGCCAGGCAGGCGACGCCCGTGAGGCGGCGCTGCCGCCGGGGTTCGTCGCGTCGATTGTCGCGATGGGCCTGATTTACTTCGGCTTCAAATTTCTCCGCTACGCCCTCGACAGCTGGTCCGCGCTGATCCTCGGCGAGCATTTTGGACTGACGACCTCGATTGCCGCCTACTGGTCTACGGCGTTCGACTGGATCGGATTCCTCGGTGTACTTGTCGCCGGCTATTGGTCGGATCGATTGCCTGGCTCAAGGCGCACGCCCGTGATCTTCTGCATGACCGCCGGCTGTCTCGTGTTCACGTGCGCGATGTGGCTCGTCGGCCTGTCATCGCCGATCCTGTTCGTTGCGCTGCTCGGCCTGATCGGATTCATGGCGATGGGACCGGACTCACTGCTTTCCGGGGCCTGCGCGATGGATGTGGGAAGCCGCCGTCAGGCCGCGCTTGCGGCTGGCGTCATCAACGGGTTCGGATCGATCGGTCCGATACTGCAGGAACCGTTGATCGGCTGGTTGAAACAGACGCGCGGTCTGGACGCAGTCTTCCTGCTATTGGTAGGGGTGGTGTTCCTGACGACCGTCGCCACCGGATTGCTCGCCCGCTCCGAGCGACGCCGCGGAATCTAGCCGACTTTTCTCGCCATGCAACGCGCAGGTTCCGCATGAAAAAGATTGTCCTGCTGGCCGTTGCGCTCGCCGCCGTCTGGTTTTGGCAGCGCACCAGCGAGGGCCCCGCTGAAGTTGCCGCGCCGCCTGCGCGCGGCGAATCGGCAGTTCGTCACGACGCTATCGCGATCGCCCATGAAAATCAGGCCAGCGGCGTTCAAGTCATGGGCGCGGGTGAGGTCACGCGGATCCTGCCGGATGATCATGACGGAAGCCGGCACCAGCGATTCATTCTGGCGCTCGATTCTGGACTGACCGTTCTCGTTGCCCACAACATCGATCTGGCGCCGAGAATCGAATCTCTGCGAGAGGGAGATTCCGTGTCGTTCAACGGCGTCTATGAGTGGAACGACCAGGGCGGTGTCGTGCACTGGACTCATCACGACCCGGACGGTCGGCATGAGCCGGGATGGCTCCGCCACGATGATCGAATCTATCAATAGGCCCGGGACCGCAGCAGGCGCGACACTGTCAGACTTCGTTACCGTCGATACTTTCACCAACCCGCTGGAGGCCCATATCGCGAAGGGCCTGCTGGAAAGCGAAGGCGTTTCCGCGATTCTCGATTCCGAGCATCACGTCTGGGCGGCCTGGCCCTATTCGCAGACGCTGGGCGGAGTACGTCTGCTGGTTCCCGCGCCCCATGCGGACCAGGCGCGTGCCGTCCTTGCGCGGCTGCGCAGCGGCGAGTTCTAACGGGCGCTCGAGGAGCAACAGGGTGTCTCGGCCGATGGCTGCCCGGTCTGCGGATCGACGGACCTGCGATTCACGCGATCATTCCCGTCGACACTGCTGCTGCTGGCGACGCTCGGCCTTGCGAGCATCATTTTCCCGCCGCGCATCGATGGCCGGAAATGCAACAATTGCGGGCACGTGATAAATGCTTGATCGCAGAAGGTCCATGAAAGCCATCTTGCTTGTCGGCATCGCCGCCGTCTGGCCACAGTCCGGATGACGACCATCTTTATCGGCTCATCGGCAGCAGCCAAGTCCCAGGCGCGCGCACTGGTGCGGTCGTTCACGCGACCTGGTCTCAAGTTCCTGCCCTGGTGGAACGCATTCACGCCGGGGCGCACGTTGCTGAAGGATCTGGACAGCATTCGTGCGCGGGTGGATGCCGCACTACTGGTTTTTTCGCCAGAGTCGTCCGCGCGGATCCGCGCCAAGCGCCACGCCGTGCCTAACCTCAACGTGCTGTTCGAACTGGGCTATTTCTATGGCCATTTCGGCGAGACGCGGGTTGCGATGGTCCAGTACGGGGAATTCTATTTGCCCTCGGACCTCGGCGGCTATATCCACATCGCGGGCAGCGGCACATTCCGGCGCGGCGCGGCCGTGCCGGTCGGCAAGCGCACCACACGCGAATTCGAACGCTGGGTGTCGGCTCTTGGATAATGGGGCGCCCTGACTCAACCATGAACATCCGTCCACCGAATCGCGTCGCGCACACCTGAGTGAAGTGGATGTCACTTACAGACACACGAGCCTCGGCCCGCAGGGCAACGTGGTCGTCGCCTCGTTCACCGCTGATTTTTACGTACAATGCAGGCGCGAATGGAGAGATCGCATGAATTATTACCTGGCCCATCGCACGGCATTGCGTGCCGGTACCTGAGGAGATTTGCGTGAGCGACAACAAGACGCACAAAGGCGGCTGTTTCTGCAGCGCCGTCGAGGTGACTGCTACCGGCGAGCCGGCGGCGATGGGTTATTGCCATTGTGATTCCTGCCGCCACTGGTCGGCGGGTCCGGTCAATGCCTTCACGCTGTGGCCGCCCGCCGCCGTGAAGATCACGAAAGGCGCTGACCAGGTCGGCAGCTACGCCAAGACGCCAAAGAGCATCCGCAAGTGGTGCAAGATTTGCGGCGGTCATATCCTGACCGAACATCCGGGCATGGGCCTGACCGACGTCTACGCCGCAATCCTGCCCAAGCTGTCATTCAAGCCCGGCCTGCACGTTTTCTACGAAGAGACCGTGCTGCACATCCACGACGGCCTGCCGAAACAGAAAGACGTGCCGAAGGAACTCGGCGGATCCGGCGTCACGCTGGCGGAGTAGTTCACCCATGAGATTGTTCAGCGTCGCCGCGCTCGCCGCAGGACTCGGCTTTGAACCCGTGGAGGTCGGGGCGCTTCGCACCGCGCGCTACACGGAGGTGATGGCGCTCCTGCTCGTGAGCCGGCTCTTCAGCGGCAAGTCTGCGTTCGATTTCCAGCTGGATCCCTGGCCTGCGCGGAAAGCCCCGTGACGACCGACCGCGATTACTTCCTCGGCACGCACGACGAGGAGCTCGCCCGCCTCGGTCTCCAGCACCGCGTCTGGCTCCCGGCCGTGCGGGACTGCTGGAAACTGGCTGGAATCGCCGCGGGCGCGCGGGTGCTCGACATCGGCGCGGGACCAGGCTACGCAGCCGCCGATCTCGCGCAGATCGTCGGTCCGTCTGGCGAGGTCGCCGCGGTCGAGCGCTCAGCGCGCTTCGTCGAGGCCGGTCGCGGGATGCTCGCGAAGCACGGATTCACGAACGTCCGCTATCATGAACTGGACCTGATGACAGACCCGCTCCCCGGCGGCGGCTATGACGCGACCTGGTGCCGCTGGGTCGCCTGCTTCGTTTCGTCGCCCGCGCTGTTGATGGACAAGATCGCCGCGGCGCTGCGCCCCGGCGGTGTCGCGATCTTCCATGAGTACCTGCGGTACGAGACTTTCAGCTTCGCGCCGGCCCGGCCTCGGCAGCAGGAGTTTGCGCAGCAGGTCATAAAGGGCTGGCGCGCCGCCGGTGGCGATCCGGACATTGCGCAACCGCTGCTGCGCCTGATGGAGGAGCGCGGCTTCAGGATCCGCACGATGATTCCACGAATCTACTGCCTGAGGCCGGCCGACGACATGTGGCAGTGGCCGGCTTCATTCATCAGGATCCACCTCGAGCAGCAGACCGAGATCGGCGCCATCGAAGCGTCGTGGGCGGAGGCGGTTCGGCAGGAATTCCAGGCCGCGGAAGCCGCCCCCGCGACGCTGCTCGTCACGCCGCTGGTGCTGCAGATCGTCGCCGAAAAGCAGCGCTGATCCGTGTCAGTGGGCGGTAGCAGCCGCGACCCGTTCGTGCCGGTACTTGAACAGGAACGGAAACACGAGTCCAAGCACCAGCGCGTAGCCCGCGAACGCCAACCAGATGCTCTGCCAATCCTTCATGCCATCCACCGTGTAGTGGTCTACCACCATCCCAGCGGCCATGCTGCCGATAAATGCGCCGAGGCCGTTGGTCATCACCATGAAGAGACCCTGAGCGCTCGCGCGGATGGTCGATTCCGCTTCGCGATCCACGTACAGCGAACCGGAGATGTTGAAGAAATCGAATGCCATGCCGTAGATGATCATGGACAGGACCAGCATCCAGAGCCCCGTCCCCGGATCGCCGATCGCGAACAGGCCAAAACGGAACACCCAGGCGAAGATGCTGATCAGCATCACGATCTTGATGCCGAAGCGTTGCAGGAAAAACGGGATTGTCAGGATGAAGAGCGTTTCCGAAATCTGCGAGATCGACATCAACAGGTTCGGATGCTGCACGCCGAAGGAATCCGGATACAGCGTGTTGAAATCGGCAAGGAACGCGCCGCCGAAGGCGTTGGTGATCTGCAGTGCGGCGCCCAGCATCATCGCGAAGATGAAGAACACCAGCATCTGCGTGCGCTTGAACAACACGAAGGCATCGAGCCCGAGCCCGGCGACGAGACTGCGCTTGCCGACGAACTTGGCCGGCGGGCACTTCGGCATCGTGAATCCATAGATGCCGAGGAATACCGCGGCGCCCGCGCTGATGTAGAGCTGCAAAGCGCTCTTGGTCCAGCCCGCGAAGTCCACCATCCACATCGCCACGATGAAGCCGACCGTACCCCAGACCCGGATCGGCGGGAACTTCTGGATGACATTGAGTCCGCGCTGCTCAAGCACCTGGTAGGACACAGCGTTGTTCAGCGCGATGGTCGGCATGTACACCATCGCGTTCAGCAGCATGATCATGTACAGCGTGTCGAAGTCCTTGACCGTCGAGGCCCATAGCAGCAGGCCCGCGCCGATCAGGTGAAGAATTCCGTACAGCCGTTCCGCGTTCAGCCAGCGATCCGCAACGATACCCATCAAGCCCGGCATGAAGAGCGAGGCGATGCCCATGGTCGCGTAAATGCTGCCGACCTGCCCGCCCGTGAAGCCGAGCGTCACGATCATGTAGGCCCCGAGTGAGATCAGCCACGCCCCCCAGACGAAGAACTGCAGGAAGTTCATCACCGTCAGGCGCAGTGCGATCCCCATGATGATTCGATTCCTTGTTCTTAGTCGTCGCGACGGGCCGATTTGCCGGGCTTGAACATGGCGTTGCCGACCCAGCTGACCACGCTGACGATGATCGCAGCCCAGAATGCCGGCCAGAAACCGCTGATGCCCATGCCGGGCAGAAAGGCCGCAACGAGACCGAGCATCGCGGCATTGACCACGAGCAGGAACAAGCCGAGCGTCACCAGCGTGAATGGCAGCGTCAACAGGACGGCGATCGGTTTGATGATCGCATTGACCACGCCGAGCAGCAGCGCCGCGAGGATCAGTGTGGCCGGGCTCTTGACGAAGATTCCGTCAACCCATTCCGTCGCGAGCCACAGCCCGAGGGCGGCGATCAGCACCCGCAGGATGAAGGAGGCCATTTCGTCAGCGTACGCGACGACCGTGCTTGATGACAATGTCCACGGACTGCAGCAGGCTGGGGTTACGCAACACATCGCCGCGCACCGCAATGATGTCGGCATATTTGCCTGGCGCAATCGAGCCCGTTTCATGGCCGACGCCCATCGCGGTCGCGGCCTCCTGCGTCGCCGCCTGGATCGCGCGCGTTGCAGAAATGCCGCACTGCCGGACCCAGAAATCAATCTCCTGCCAGGTCGCGCGCGAATGCAGATGACCCGCGGCGCCGGCATCGGAGCCGAGCAGCAGGGTCAGTTTCGCGTCCTCGAGCTGCCGTAGTTTGCTGCAGAGCGTCTGTGACTTCACCGCCGGCATCTCGAACGCAGTCACTCGATCGAGATTGGTGAGCGAGCCCAGCAAGTCGGCGGCGACCAGTGGCGGCAGCTGCTCGATCGTGCGCGGGTCATCAAGCGGCTCGGCGTTGACGCGCAACGACTCGAAATTGAGTAGCGCGGATATCGCCGGTGTCCAGACCAGCGGCCGCGCGGCGGGCTGAAGCAGGCGCTGGTGCAGCGCCAGGATCACATTGTCCGGAAACACCGCAGTACCCATGCCGGTGCCGAGAAAGCCGTCAAGTTGCAGCACGACGCCGCGCTCGACGTCGGCGGGACGCTCCGCGAATGCGTGTACTGCAAGCCCGTGGAACCGCGCCTCGTCGACCGCCGCCGTCAACTCTTCCGCAGTCCACAGATCGACTTCCGCGAGCAGCAGGTAATTGATCCCTGCCGTGGCGAGCGCCAGCACTTTTGCCTTCGCGTCCGCTGCGCCGCTGACCGCCCACTGCCAGCTCTCGGCACCGGCCGGAACGATCTTGCGCAGCACCGGCCCGGAGACATACAGCGTCGGGCCTTCCAGCAAATGATCGCGAATGCGTTCGCGCACGCGGATTGCTGCCTGGAGCGGCGCTCCGACGTCGCGCGCGCTGGTGACGCCTGCCTGCAGCAGCTGGCGTGCCGCAATCGGCATGACCACGCGTTCGGCGAGCGGCGCATAGGTTTCATTCCAGCGCGCCGCGTCGCCGTGACCGAGGCGCATCAGCTGCACCTGCATGTCCCAGAGACCCGGCAGCACGGTCATGCCCTC
>JANNTO010000234.1:0-2002 GCA_031403675.1 Gammaproteobacteria bacterium
CGGCGAGGATTCCGGCCTTCATGACAGCGAGCCGATCAGGTGGCGCATCACGTATACCGTCGCGATGCCGGATCCCATGAATGTCACCACCGCCGCGAGCGATCGCCATGAGAGGCGCCCGAGGCCACAGACTCCGTGGCCGCTCGTACAGCCGTTGCCCATGCGCGTGCCGAAACCGACCAGCAGACCGGCGACCAGCAGCAATGGAGTTGCGCCGGTCTGCATGCGCGGCGGCGCCGGTACGAACTGCAGGACGATTGCTCCGGCGCCCATCATTCCGATCAGGAATGCGATGCGCCAGGCACGGTCGCCGCGCGCGGCGCTGCCGAGTCCATTGACGATGCCGCTGATGCCGGCAATGCGTCCGAGCGACCAAAGCAACAGCGTCGCGGCGAGTCCGATCAGGACTCCGCCAAGCAGCGCCATGTGCCAGTTCGCCACGATGCCGCCTCAGAAACCCTTGGCCGTCAGCGCCGCGATCGCGCCATCCAGGTCGAGGTACACGGTCACACGGTCGGCCGCTTCGGGAGTGACAAGACCGAGGTAGAGAATGGTCGAGATTGCCGAGCCGGTCCGCTCGATGCCTCGGCCTGCAACGTCGTCTTCTGCGACGTAATGAAAGGAGGTCCGTGCCGCCAGGCTTTCCTTGACCCGATTGCGGAACCAGTTCGTGCGCGGGCTCGTGTCATTGACGGCCGCGAAGCCGCCGGTCATCGCGGGTGAGGTCGTGCCCTCCGACCAGGCGCTGAGTGCATCGAGCGCCCGGCCGGTGCGCGCCGGGTCCGGATCCTCGGCCTTTTGCGCCGGCTCCGGCAGCGCGAGCGCCGGTTGCACGATCCCGGCGACAATCCGGGTAATCTGCACGACATCCGCCTTCGCGAGATTGGCGAGAACGGTGATCACCAGGTCATCCTCCACGTACCGCGCGATGTTCGCTTCAAATCCTTGCCAGGAGCCGGCGTGCTCGATGCTCCGCCGGCCGCGTTGTTCGCCGAAGAACCACCCGAACCCGTAAGGATGGGTCTCGCCGCCGGCGAGCCTGACCGGGGTCCAGGCTTCCGCCAGTTGCGCGCGCGTCAGGACCGTTGCATCCCGCAGCCCCCTGTCCCACCGGATCATGTCGAAGGCGCTCAGGTAGAGCGATCCATCCGCCGTCGTGTTGATGGTTGGCGAGACCCAATCCTGGTTTTTCAGCGCGCCATCGACCTGGACGTAACCAGCGGCACGATTCGGCACGATGTCCGACTCGCTGATGACGCGCGCCGTCGCCATCCCGAGCGGCGCGAACACGCGCTCCGCGAGAATATCGCCGTAGAACCGGCCGGTCGCGCGCCGGATGATCGCGCCCAGGAGCATATAGCCCGTGTTGCTGTAGTTCCATTGCGTGCCGGGCTCGAAATCGAGCGGCAGGCCGCGCGCGCGCTCGACCAGCTCATCCTCCGTGTAATCGAGTCGCAGGTTGATTTCCGCCGGGTCCGGTCCATTCTCGAATTCGCGGATGCCCGAGGTATGCGTCAGCAGGTGTCGGATCGTGATGGGGTTCCACGCTTCGGGAACGGGCGCCAGCCACCGCGACAATGGATCATCGATGGACAGCTTGCCCTCCGCAGCGAGCAACTGGACAACGGCCGCGGTGAACTGCTTGGCGACGGAACCGGACTGGAAGACCGTATCAGGCCGGACCGGCACGTGATGTTCGATGTTCGCCTCGCCATACCCGGCGAGCTTCACCGTCTCGCCGCCGAGCATGACGGCGAGCGCGAGGCCTGGAATTCCCTGGCGCTGCATCTCGCCGCGAATCGCATCGTCGATCGCATCGGCGCGCGCGGACGGCGCGAGTGCAACCAGCGCCGCCAGCAGGACTGGAGCGGGTGATGGGAATCGAACCCACGTTAGCAGCTTGGGAAGCTGCAGTTCTACCATTGAACTACACCCGCCGGATGATGCGATTCTAGGCATTGTCTACCCCGCATAGAAGTCCATGCCACCGGGGCCGGATGCG
>JANNTO010000235.1:0-1876 GCA_031403675.1 Gammaproteobacteria bacterium
GATCGCAGCGCTTGTCTCCTCGGGATCGCGGTCCATCACAATCGGGTGATTGGACTCCACGCGGCTGGGCGCGTCAAGTGCGAGCGAAGCGAAGCGCTTTGAAGCCCATCGCCTACAAAGGCGCAGCGTGAAAAGGGGGAATAGGGCCTGGGCCGCGCCACCGCTTTCGGAATGGCCGGCCGCGATGGGCGTACACTCGCGACCAATCAAGGAACCTCCGTCCGATGACCTGCGCCTCCTGCAAGACGCCGCTCCCCGAGAAGGCGCGGTTCTGCCTTGAATGCGGGGCCACGGTTCGGGAAGTGTCTGGGATGGAGCCCGAAGATCCGATCCGGGCCGCTTTGCGCAAGGCCCTCGGCCAGCAGTACGAGATCCAGCATCTCCTGGGCAAGGGCGGCATGGGCGCCGTCTATCTTGCCACCGAGGCCGCTCTCGAACGCGAAGTCGCGATCAAGGTGCTTCCTCCCGATCGCGGCGCCACGAAGGACAGCCGCGACCGCTTCCGCCGCGAGGCCCGCACCGCCGCGAGGCTGTCCCATCCCAACATCGTTCCGCTCTATACCTTCGGCGACGTCGACGGCACGCTCTACTTCGTCATGGGTTACGTCAAGGGTGAGTCCCTCGCCTCTCGGTTGAAACGCGAAGGACGCCTTCCCGTCGAGGACTCGCGTCTGGGCTGGGTCGTCCTCGCGCGGCAGAACCAGCCCGCCACCGGCGGTCGCCACCCGTGGCTCGCGCTCGCCTGCGCCGACGGCGCCGCGGCCTGCGCCACCGATGCCTGGCAGTTTTTCGGTGCTGACCATCGACTCACAGCCGTGCCGGCGGCCGTGCGTCAGGCCGTCCTGCCGTCGCGAAGGCTCCAATACGAGTGCGCGATGCCGGCCCTGCAGTCGCGCCTCTGCGAACTCGCGCCCGACGCGCGCGTGACCGTGCGTTTCGTGGCCTGCTTCTCGGCGGATCATCCCGAGGCTTCGGGCGCCGCCGATGTGGAGCGCTTGCGTGATCTCCTGGCGGCGACATGGTGCGCCACGACGCCGCCCGACCGCGCCGATCGTGTCGCGAAGGGCGCTCCGGCATCGCCATCGGTCTTTGTCGCGGCACCCTGGCAGCACGGAGACCGCCCCAGTGCGGCCGACTGGGATGCCTGGTTCCCCGGCCCCCGCCGGCATGAAGAGACGGAGCGCGGGCGAATGCTTTCGTTCTTCCATGGCGGGGACACGCACGTCGTGTCGCGCGACAAGGAGGCGACCATCTCGCGACCGCACGGGCACATCCTGCGCAGCGGCGAGGCGACGTGGATCGACGACGCGCAGTTCGGCCTGACCTGTTACGCGGCCGGTGTCTTCGGCGCTCAGGCCTATCTCGGCAACCCGAGTTTCGCGCGGCTCCTTCCCGTCTTGCGCAACGCGCTCGGGCTTACGCGCGCGAGCGGCCAGCGCGTGTTCGTGCGGCGCGGCGAGGCGTGGCGCCAGCTCGGCATCCCCAGCGCGTTTGCCATGACGCCGGGCGATGTCCGTTGGATCTATCGATTCGGCGACGAGGTGCTTGAGGTGCGGGCCTGGTGCTCGCCATCGCGTCCCGCTTCCTTCCTCGAGCTGCGTGTGCTCGCGGGCGGCCCGCAGGAGTTTCTCATCTCGCATGAACTCGTGCTCGGTGCGGCCGAGTATGAGCACGGCGGCGAGGCGACCTTTCATGGCGACGCCAGATGGGTGGCCTGTCTGCCAGCGCCGTTGAGCCTGGTCGGCCAGCACGAGCCCGGGATCAACTTCGCCATCGCGGCGGCTGAGCCCGCGACTGTGGCCGACCTCGGCGGCGATGAGTTGATGCATGCTGATCGCACGCGCCGGAGCGGCGCGTTCGTGGTGTTGGCCACGCG
>JANNTO010000236.1:0-1662 GCA_031403675.1 Gammaproteobacteria bacterium
GTATCGGGAAGCATAGGCGGCGAGCATGGACGGGTCACCGTGCCCGGCAGCCGGGATCCGCGCGGCGGCAACTTGGTGCTGCGCGAGGGCGATGACCGGGTGCGGGTACAGGTGATCGAGGGACGCAGCACCGAGAGCGACCGCAACTCGCAGTCGGTACGGGTCATGGAGGGGCGCGAGGCCTTTGTGCGCGCCGGTCAGTCGGTGCCAGTACGCGAGCGGCAGGTGCAACGCACCATCGTCGGCGGGCAGGTGGTGGAGCGGGTGGTGGACGGAACCCAGTACCGTGACGTCACCACCGGCTTCTACGTCCTGCCGCGCCTCTCGGGCGATCGCGTCATGCTCGATATCAGCCCGCAGCGCGAGTCGCTATCCATCCAGGTTCCCGGCGGCGTGAACGTCCAGCGCGTCGTCACCACCGTCTCCGGACGGCTCGGTGAGTGGATGGAAATCGGCGGTATCTCGCAGGACAGCAGCGGACGGCAGTCCGTGCTGCTGGGCCGCACCACGACTGCCGTGAGCGACAACCGCCGCGTGCTGATCAGGGTCGAAGAAGTGCGCTGAACGGCCCGCGGCATGCCGGCGGGGGTGGCGAGAAGCACCCGCCGCAGGCTAACATCGCCGGCGTGACCGACCTGGATAAGATCTTCTCCGATCAGGGACCGCTGGCCCGGTCGATCGCGAACTTCCGCTCACGTCCGTTTCAGCTCGAGATGGCGCATGCCGTTGCGCAAGCCATGGCGGGCGGCAAAGTGCTGGTTGCCGAGGCGGGCACCGGTACCGGCAAGACCTTCGCCTACCTGGTGCCGGCACTACTCTCGGGGGGGAAGGTCGTCATCTCGACCGGCACGAAGAACCTGCAGGACCAGCTCTTCGACCGCGACATACCCACGGTACGCGACGCGCTCAAGGTGCCAGTGACGGTGGCACTGTTGAAAGGGCGCGCCAACTATGTCTGCCATCATTACCTCGAACGCACGCGCCAGGACGGGCGATTGCCGACACGGGACGACGTCCGTCATCTGGACCGGATTGCGAGCTTCGCCCGCACCACGGCCACCGGCGACAAGGCCGACTGCACGGCGGTGCCTGAAAACGCCGGCATCTGGCCGCATGTGACCTCCACTCGCGAGAATTGCCTGGGGTCGCAATGCAGTTACTACGACTCCTGTTTCGTGATGGAGGCCCGCCGCCAGGCGCTGGCAGCCGACGTGGTGGTCGTGAATCATCATTTGTTTTTCGCCGATCTGATGCTACGCGAGGAAGGCGTAGCCGAGCTGCTGCCAGCGTGCAACACGGTGATCTTTGACGAGGCGCACCAGCTGCCCGGCACGGCCAGCCTTTTCTTCGGGGATACCGTGTCGACTTCGCAGATGATCGAGCTCGCGCGCGACACCCGGCTCGAAGCCGCCGCCGCCGCGAAGGACTATGCGCCGCTGCCGGTGGCGGCGCAGGCGCTCGACAAGGCCGCGCGCGACCTGCGACTCGCTTTCAGGGAGGGCAGCGGACGCCTGCCGCTCGCCGCCCTGGGGGGCCATGAGGCTTTCGAGCCCGCCCTCGGCGCGGTGCTGGCCAGGCTCGATGAACTGGCGTCACAGCTGCAAGGCCAGGCGGAACGCAGCGAAGGTCTCATGCGCTGCCGGCAGCGGACGTTGTCCCTGG
>JANNTO010000237.1:0-4361 GCA_031403675.1 Gammaproteobacteria bacterium
CATATTCAGGCGATGCAGGAAGCGGGTGAGCGTGTCCCTGTGCCGATGTCAAAGAGCGAGATCGTCAGGATTCGAGCCGCCTGACGGCTCTTTCGGCAGCCCACAGGCTTGACATGCGGATCACGATCCGCAGGAAATGAAGGTGACAGCCGTGCGATACGCCATCGTGATCGAGCAGGCGGGCGAAAACTACTCCGCCTACGTCCTGGACTTGCCCGGCTGCGTGGCGACCGGCAAGACTGTTGCGCAAGTCGAACAGCGCATCCGCGAGGCGATACCCGTACCTTCCAGCCGCGTCGATTATGTCGAGGTGGCTGCCTGAGCTGATCCTTTCGCTGGCCACAGTGTCGCGGTCGACATAGGCGTCTGCTTGAGGCGACGTCAACCCTTCCCCCTCCCACCCGTTCTCTCCCCATACTCGCCATGTAACTCGGGAGCGAACCATGTTGTCCTACGCCCTGACTTCATTATGTGAAACAAGCGCTTGGGCGCGCCTGCGCGCTCTATTAATAGCGCCGATCCTGATCGCGCTTGCCGCCCTCTCCGCGTGCGGTGGTGGCGGCGGTGACGCTGGCCAGCCGCCGGTAGCAAATCAGGGCTGTGATGCCGCGACCTGCGGCACGCTCCTGGTCGGCCTGACCGACGCGGATGGCGATTTCCTTTCCTATTCCGTGGATGTCGTTTCGCTCTCGCTGCGGAAAGCGGATGGCGCGGTCGTGCAGGCACTGCCCACGCGCCAGCGCGTGGATTTCGCCGGGCTCGTGGACCTGACCGAGCTCGTCACGGCCGCGACCATTCCGAACGGCACTTATGTCAGCGCTTCGATCCGGCTCGACTACGCGACTGCGGATGTCAGCGTCGAGGTGAATGGCGCGCCTGCGGCGGCCACCGTCGTAGGAAGTAACGGCCAGCCGCTGGGTGTCGTGGATCTCGACCTGATGCTCGACAACCGCAATCACGTCGTGATCGCGCCGGGGCGCCCGGCGCTCCTGCAGCTCGACTTCGACCTCGCTGCCTCGCACGAGGTGGACCTCACGACGGTGCCGGTGACCGCGGTCGCCCAGCCGTTTGTCGTGGCGACGATCGAACCCGTGGAGGACAAGGAGCTGCGCGTGCGCGGCCCGCTGGTCTCCGTGGACACGAATGCCTCGAGCTATGTGATCGACCTGCGGCCCTTCAATGACGCGGCCTCGCGTCTCGGCCGCTTCACCGTCCACACGACGGCGGCGACCGCCTTCGAGATCGACGGCGTGGAATATGAAGGCGCGGCCGGCCTCGCGACCCTCGCCGGCAAGGCCGCGGGCACACCGACCATCGCTGCGGGCGTGCTGGATCTTTCCGATCGCGCGTTCACGGCGTCTGATGTGCTCGCCGGTGATTCCGTGCCGACTCCGCGTTTCGACGTGGTGCACGGCAATGTGATCGCGCGTGCGGGCAATACGCTCACCGTGCGCGGTGGGACGGTGATCCGGCGCGATGGCAGCGTGCGGTACCTCCGCGGTGACATCACCGTGCTGATCGGCCCCAATACGATCGTGACGCGCGACGGCGGCGGGCGGAACCTGCTGCGGCCCATCGCGATCTCGGTCGGCCAGCGCATCAATGCTTTCGGCCAGGTGACGGCCACCCCGACCATCGATTCGCTGACGCTCGATGCGACCGCCGGGCGCGTGCGCATGAAGCTGACGCACCTGGCGGGCAGCGTGGTCTCCGCGAACCCGGGCCAGGTCAACCTCGACCTGTTCTCGATCGACGGCCGCCGTCCTGCGATCTTTGACTTCGCGGGGACGGGCACTTCCGCTGCAACCGACGCCGACCCGCTCAATTATGAGGTGGCGACCGGTGCGCTCAGCATCCTGGGCCTGACGCCCGACTCCCCGGCCCGCGTGTTCGGCTTCGTGACGCCCTTCGGCTTCGCCCCGCCGGACTTCGTCGGCCGCACGGTCGTGGATATCTCGGCCTTGCGCGCCTTGATGGGCGTGGGCTGGGGTGCCAACGGCACTTCCGCACCGTTCCTCTCAATGGGCGTGGACGGGCTTGTGCTCGATCCTGCGAATGCGGATCTCGGCCTGCGCCACCACATCAAGATCGGCCCGCGCATCATCGACATCACCGGGCTTGCCTCGCCGGTGACGGTGGCCCCGATGAATGGCCGCACGCTGTTCGCGATCGGCGAACCGGGCCACGTCGAGTTGTTCCGCGACTGGGCGCCGTTTGTTGCGCGCCTGACCGAGAAGTTGAACGGCGGTGCGAAGGCGCAGGCGATGTTCGCGCACGGGGCCTACGACGCCGGCAGCTTCACGATCACCGCGAACTACGTGGCGATGGCGTTGAAGATGCCGTAATGGGAATGGGGACGCATCCCTTCAAAGGGATGCGTCCCCTTTTGAGACACCGGCTCGCGTCGCAAGGCGCGGGCTTTTTTCTTGCTTTCAGTTTCGTGTTGTTCATGCCATATTTTCGTATGGTGATATGACCATATCCCGGTCAGCCTGGCGTGATGACGCCTTCTTTCGACTGGGACCCGGCCAAGGACGAGGAGAACCAGCGAAGGCATGGTGTGGCGTTCTCGGTGGCGCAGCTCGCGTTCCTCGATCCCTGCTGTGTCATCGCCCGCGATCTTGGGCACCGTCATGAGGCAGGAAGATCTATGAAGCGAACCCCAAAGCACACTGATGAACCTCTGGGTCGGATCCAGATAATTGCCAATTTTCTGCCTCCACCAGATCAGCTCGTGCTGAAAGAGGATGGCGTCAAGGTCACGATTTCTTCAAGGCCTATGCCAAGAAATCGAACATTCCGTACCAGCGGATGATTCGCCGTCTGCTTGATGAGTACGTCGGGCACTACACCGCAAGGCGTACGCGCGAATAGGCCTCAGGCCGCGATTCGTCGCACCTTGGGGCGGCCTTGCTGCCGGGCTTGCCAGAGATCGTGGTTCGCCTGCATCTGTACCCACATCTCGGCACTCGTGCCGAGCGCGGCTTCGAGCCGCAGGGCCATCTCGGCGCTGACACCCGCGCGACCATTCAACAATGCCGAAAGCGCCTGACGGGAAACGCCGAGGCGGCTGGCGACCTCGCCGACCGGCAGATCCTTGGGCAGAAACTCCCGCAGTACCTCGCCGGGGTGTGCGGGGTTATGCATCCGTGACATCGTCAGCTCCTCAGTGATAGTCAACGTAGCCCACCTCATGCGCATTGCCGGCCTCAAACCGGAAAACCACGCGCCAGTTCGCACTCACGGTCACCGCATGAAACCCCTGCCGGTCGCCATGCAATGCGTGCAGCCGCCAGCCGGGCGCATCCATATCCGCCGGCCGACGAGCACAGTCGAGTGCCGTCAGGATCGACCGCAATCGGGCCGCATGGCGAGGCTGGATTCCCGCGCGGGAGCCGTGCAGGAAATACGCCTCCAGGCCTTTGTGCCGGAAGCTCCTGATCACGGTAGAGTGTAATGTGTCACGTTACGCTTTACAAATGACAACCGCCAGTCTGCCTCGGGACGTTACCGCAGGAGTTCCTCGCTTCACCCCGGGGATTTCTGCCGCATTCAGCCGCTAATCCATCCCACCAATTGCGGTGTGTTGCTACAGACCCGCTGTTGGCGATCTCAAGCCGCGATTCGTCGCACCTTGGGGCGGCCTTGCTGCCGGGCCGGCCAGAGCTCTTAGTAACGCTTGACGTTGATTTGGCGTTCCCGCGCAGCGGATCGGCGATATCGTGGCCGGAAACCGGGCAATCACGGCCGATACGGACCTGCGTCTTGGCCGGTTTTTCAGTTTGTCGAATGGATATTGGCTGCGTGCGCAGGCGGCCTATGATACGGAAGTCGCTGAACGCCAGATCGGACCGCGGTTAGCCAATATCGAGCCGTGGACAACTCTGGCGGTTCGCGAACCCGCTCGGGCGTACCGGGCGCGCGCAAGGAAATAGAGGAAGGGCCGGCCATGAATGTAGATCTCAACACCCTCTCCCGCGATCTCATCTTCATCCCCGTCCTGGTCCAGGTGCTGTTGACCCTGGTGGCTTACGTCCTGCTGATCAAGGCCAAGATCCGCGCGATGAAGGCCGGTGAAGTGGACATGGCGCGGCGCGCGCTGCACGACGACGCCTGGCCCGAGAGCGTGATGAAGATTAACAACAACATCCGCAACCAGTTCGAGGTGCCGGTGTTGTTCTACGTGCTGGCGTTCATGCTGTGGGCGCTGGATGCGGTGCACTGGGTCGCTTTGGCGGCCGCCTGGCTGTTTGCGATGAGTCGCATCGTCCACGCCTGGGTCCACATCGGCACGAACTACGTGCCGAACCGGCGACGGGCGTTTACCGTCGGCTGGTGGACCGTGTTCGCGATAGCGCTGC
>JANNTO010000238.1:0-11621 GCA_031403675.1 Gammaproteobacteria bacterium
CAGATGCGTCGCGTTGGTCTCGGCGATGAAACCGCGCAGGTCCAGCATGATCGCGTCATCGGCGCCGGCGGCGTTCGCCTGGATCTTCGCGAGGATGGAGTTCAGCAGGTTCGCGTGATGGATCTTCGGGTCGAGCACGTCCGGCGACGGCCGGCGCATCGTGCTCGTGGCGAGCTTCAGGCCCTGCTTTGAGTACACCGGCGCCTTGTGTTCGGCGAGCACGATCAAGGTCGGTCCCGCGCGGTTGAGCCGCGGGTCCATGCCGGAAGTGATCTTGACGCCGCGCGTCAGTGTCAGCCGGATGTGGACGCCGTCCTTCATCTTGTTCGCCGCGAGCGTGCGGCGTATCTCTGCAATGATTTCATCGTCCGTGGGAATTTTCTCGAAGGCGAGTGCCTGCGCGGAGGAGCGCAGCCGCGCGAGGTGTTCCTCGAGCGCGAAGATCCGGCCGTCGTAGAGGCGCAGTCCTTCCCAGACCGCGTCGCCGCCCTGCACGGCGCTATCGAACGGGCTCACGCCCGCCTGCTCGCGGTGCACCAGCTTGCCGTTGATGTTGACGATCAGGTTGCGGTTGCGTTCGTCGAACTGCTGCAGCATTGCCTTCCCTCAGGGCCGCAGCCGCAAAGCGTACAGCTTTTCATACCAGGGGCGGCATTCGTCCAGCAGCCGGCGCAATGCCGGCGACAGCGCGACGGATTTCGGCTGCCAGGGCTCGAAGCTGGTGGAGGCCTCGACCGCGGCGTACCAGTGCCGCGCCCAGACGCCGTCGGTTGCACGCCGTCCGGGCTCCCAGGCGAGCATCTTCGGCAGGAAGTCGATGCCGAGGGCGGCGCACAGCTTCGTCAGCAGCGCGCGCGGGTCCTTCAGCACGTCGCTCGCGAGCACCACGGGCGGCGCGCGCCCGAGCCGGTCGGCTACGCGATCGAAGATTTCGCACTGCTGCGGCAGGCCCGTATCTGCAAGGCCGGCAGCGGGGTAGGTCTTCACGAGCGAGGCCAACATTTCATCCGGCTCACGGATCAGAAAAGCGTGGGCAAGGTTGTCGAGCCAGTCGCGGCCGATCGTCGACAGCAGGTGGTGCGCCATGTGCTTCTGGTACCAGATGGCCCTGTTGCCGGGCACCGGGCCAGTCAACTGCGCAGCGACCTCTCGCCAGTCGGTCGGCTGCGAGGCGAGCACCTGCTCCCGCCCGGGATGGCGGATGTCCGTTGCCTTCAGGTAGTGCGCATAGAGCGGTTCGTCGGTGACGGCCGTGTCGGGCCGGCTGCCGAAGGAGCGCAGCATCGCGGTGGAGATATTGCGCGGGCCGGACCACATCGCGATCCGCATCGTCATGCGGTCGTCGAACCTCCCCGCGCGGCGCCGAGCCGGGAGAGCGCATCCACGATGCGCCGCAGGCAGTCGGCATTCATGCCGGAACTGGTTTCGGGCCCCGGCATGTTCTCCTCGGTCGCCACCATCAGCTGCTGTAGCTGGTCCTTCCACTGCAGCAGGATCGCGTGCTTCTGTTCATCGCTGAAATCCCGCGACGCTTCCAGCGCCTCGGGCGAACCGAAGGTCCGGCCAGGGTTCTTCATGGCTGACGCGAAATCGGGGCTCGGCATGACTCCGCCAACGGGTCGCAGGGACGTCCACCCATCATACGCCGCGCGTGTCGCGCGCAAATCCCGCACCAATGCTGAACCGGAGGTTGCGAAACGGGTCGGGCGAGGATTGGCGCTCCCAGAGGGATTCGAACCCTCGTACCAGCCTTGAGAGGGCTGTGTCCTAGGCCTCTAGACGATGGGAGCGGAGCGCTTGAGCATTCGGTCGGGGCCCGTAGCGGGGCTGGTATTATATCGGCCCATCACTCGACCTCAAGCGGATCAGAACTCCTTGAATGAGCAAAATAACGGTGCTCCGGCACCGGTAATCGTCGCACGCGCGGACCATCCGATCTCGCGCTCGATGATTGCCAGCAGCGCGCTCAAAGTGCTGTACCGCCTCAAGGATGCCGGCTACCAGGGTTTCCTGGTCGGCGGTTGCGTGCGCGACCTGCTGATCGGCCGGGAGCCCAAGGATTTCGACGTCGCGACCGACGCCTCGCCCGAGGAAGTGCGGCGCTTGTTCCGCAACTGCCGGCTGATCGGCCGGCGCTTCCGGCTCGCGCACATCCGTTTCGGCAACCAGGTCGTCGAGGTCGCGACCTTTCGCGCGGCTGGCGATCCGATTGTTCCGGACGCCGACGAAGTGGACGAAGTGGACGAAGTGGAAGAAGAGGGTGACGCTGGCGACGTCGACGCTGATGGTGATGTCGATGGCAACGTCGCCCCGGATGAACCGCCCAATACCGATCTGGTGCACGATCATCGCGGGCGGCTGTTGCGCGACAACATCTATGGCAGCATCGACCAGGATGTCTGGCGCCGCGATTTTACCTGCAACGCGCTCTATTACAGCATTGAGGACTTCTCGCTTTGGGATTACGTCGGCGGCGCCGCCGACGTCAAGTCGCGCACGCTGCGCCTGATCGGCGATCCGGAAACGCGCTACCGCGAGGATCCGGTACGGATGCTGCGCGCGGTGCGTTTCGAGGCCAAGCTCGGGTTTACGCTGCATGAAAGCACGCGCGCGCCATTTGCGAAGCTCGCGGGTCTGCTCGAAAACATTCCGCCGGCGCGGCTGCTCGACGAATTCCAGAAACTCTTCATGGCCGGCTTCGGCCAGCGATCCTTTGACTTGCTGCAGCAGCACGGACTGTTCGCGCACCTGTTCCCGGCGACTGCCGCCTACCTTGCCGAAGAGCAGGATGGCATGGCGCTGCGGCTGATACGCGCCGGGCTCGCGAACACCGACCGGCGCATCAGCGAGGATAGACCGGTTACGCCGATGTTCCTGTTCGCCGTAATGCTGTTCGGGCCGGTCTCGGCGGCGGCGCAACGGCGCTTCGAGAGCGGCGCGCATCCGGGTCCGGCGATCGCCGAGGCGGTGGATGAAGTTGTCGCAATGCAGAATCGCCGCATCGGCATCCCGAAGCGCTTCTCGATTCCGATGCGCGAGCTGCTCGCGCTGCAGCCGCGATTCCACCGTCGCGACGGGCGCCGCGCGCTGGCCTTCATCAGTCACCCGCGATTCCGCGCCGCTTATGATTTCCTGTTGCTGCGGGCCGAGGCGGGTGGCGAGGACCCGGAAATCGCGCGCTGGTGGACCGAGTTGCAGACGCTGAGTCCGGATGAACAACTGCGGCGTGTCGGTTCGCAGTCCGGCGAACAGGCAGAACCGGAGGGCGACACTGCACCGCGCCGACGCCGGCGCCGTGGCGGACGGCGGCACAAGGCCCCCGCGACCGAAACCTGAGCCGCCATGCTCTGGCGTCCTGCCTACGTCTCCCTCGGCAGCAATCTGTCCGATCCGCGGCAGCAGGTTGAAGCAGCATTCGAAGCGTTGGCGGTATCCGCAGGCACGCGGCTCATTCTGCGCTCGAGCTTGTGGAAGAGCCGCCCGATGGGTCCACAGGACCAGCCCAAGTTCGTCAATGCCGCCGCGGGTCTCGTTACAACCCTGGAGCCGGCGGAACTGCTCGGCGAATTGCAGGCCATCGAACGCAAGATGGGCCGGACCGAACCTGCGGTTCGCTGGGGTCCGCGCCTGATCGATCTCGATCTGTTGCTGGTCGGCGATCTGCGATCCGACCAGCCGGGCCTGCGGCTGCCGCACCCGGGTCTGCACCAGCGCAATTTCGTGCTGTATCCTTTGGCGGAAATCGCCGCAGAACTCTGGGTGCCCGGTCATGGCCGCGTCCAGGCATTGAAGCAGGGTGTCGCTGGCGAAGGCATCGAACTGCTGACTGCGCGGGGACCCGGTGACGACTGAACCGAAAAAGGAAGAGTGGCCCCACCGGCTGGTGGTCGTCGAGGGCCTGATCGGGGTCGGCAAGACGAGCCTGGCGCGCAAACTTGCGGCTGCCGTCGGCGCCGGGACCGTGTTCGAGCAGCCGATGGATAATCCGTTCCTCGAGCGTTTCTACAAGGACCGCCGGGCGGCGGCATTTCCCGCGCAGCTGCATTTCCTGTTCCAGCGCGCGCGCCAATTGAGCGAACTGCGCCAGCATGATCTGTTCGCGCAGGTGCGCGTCGCCGACTACATGCTGGACAAGGACCGGTTGTTCGCGCGCATCGTGCTGGACGACGAAGAATTCAAGCTCTACGACCAGGTCTATACGCGGCTCGCGATGGATGCACCGGTGCCGGACCTGGTCGTGTTCCTGCAGGCGCCGGTAGACATCCTGCTCGAGCGCATCGACAAGCGCGGCATTCCCTACGAAAAGTACATCGACGCCGCGTATCTCGAGCGTCTCGGCGAGGCTTACACGCGCTACTTCCACCAGTACACCGCGTCGCCGCTGTTGATCGTCAACACGGCCGAGATCGATCCGGCCAACAACTCGCGCGATTTCGACGACCTGTTCGAGACCATCCGCCAGACCCGCAGCGGCCGCCACTACGTCAATCCGGTGCGTGCCTGAGCTGGCGCCCCAGCGCCCACTGCACGTGTTCGCGAACGATCGCATCGGGATCCGTGCTGCGCGCGGTCAGGGCGGCGCTCACTGCGGGTGAGCGCGGCGCGTTGCCGAGTGCGATCGCGATGTTGCGCAGCCAGCGGCGATAGCCGAGCCGACGCAGCGCAGAACCAGCGCTGCGCTCGAGATACTCCGCCTCTGACCAGCCGAACAGTTCCACCAGATCGGGCGCGTCGAGCCCGTGACGGACGCGAAACCCGGGCTCGGCCGCGACGCGCGCGAACTTGTTCCAGGGACAGACCAGCTGGCAATCGTCACAACCGAAAATACGATTGCCAATAGCGGATCGCAACGCCTCCGGAATAGTGCCGTGATACTCGATCGTCAGGTAAGAAATGCAGCGTCGGGCATCGAGCTGATAGGGCGCGGTGATCGCTCCGGTCGGACAGGCGGGGAGGCAGGCGCTGCAACTGCCGCAGCGATCCTGCGCCGGTGTGTCGACGGGCAGCGGAAGATCGGTGAACAATTCACCGAGCATGAACAGCGAACCGGCGCGCTCGTTGATCAGGTTGGTGTGCTTGCCGATCCAGCCGAGGCCGGCATTGCGGGCCAGCGGCTTTTCCATCACCGGCGCTGAATCCACGAACGCGCGATAGCCGAATGGCCCAATCTCGGTTTCGAGCACCACCGCGAGCTGTTTGAGCCGCGCGCGCAGGATCTTGTGGTAGTCGCGGCCCAGCGCGTAGCGCGCGACATAGGCCTTGCGACCGTCGGCCAGCACGCGCGTCGCCGGGCTCGCATCCGGCGCGCCGCTCGCCATGCGCACGCTGATGATCCGCAGCGTCCCCGGCACGAGTTCATCCGGCCGGCTGCGCCGGCGTCCGTGCCGGCTCATATATTTCATTTCGCCGTGGCGGCCGTCGGCGATCCAGCGCTCGAGATTGGCTTCATCCTCGGGCAATTCGATGCCGGCGATTCCAACCTGATCGAAACCGAGCGCCAGCGCGAACCCGTCGAGCCGCAAGCGCAGCGCGGTGAGTTCACTGGGGCTGAATGTGCTTGGCATGGCAGCGCGGGAGGCGACGGGCGGCCAGTATAATCGCGCCGATGGAAACCCTGCCTGCCGAGGTGTACGCGTCCGCGCAGGTGCGCGCGATGGATCGCTACGCGATCGAGCAGGCGGGGGTTCCCGGTTACCTGCTGATGCAGCGTGCCGGCGCGGCGGCGCTCGGCACCTTGCAGCGCCACTGGCCCGCAGCCGCGCCGGTGACGATCGTGTGCGGCGCCGGCAACAACGGCGGTGACGGCTATGTGCTCGCGAGACTCGCGCGCGCGGCCGGAATGAACGTGCAGGTCCTGGCGCTCACCGATCCCGCCAGGCTCCAGGGCGACGCAGCGCAAGCCTTCACAGACTTCGCCGCCGCAGGCGGGCGGCATCGCAGTTTCGATGCCGCGCTGCTGGCCGGATCCGGTCTGATCGTCGATGCCTTGCTCGGCACCGGCATCGACCGGCCCGTCACCGGCGCGATGCGCGATTGCATCGCTGCAGTCAATGCCGCGGGACTGCCGGTGCTGGCGCTCGACCTGCCGTCCGGCCTCGACGGCGACACCGGCCAGGCTCAGGGTGCCGCAATCCGCGCCACCCGCACCATCACTTTCGTTGCGCTGAAGAGCGGGTTGTTCCTCGGCGCGGCTCCCGATTACGTCGGCGTCCTCGAGTACGCCGGTCTCGACCTGCCGGCGGCTGCGCGCGCGTCGCAAATACCGGTACTCCGACGCATGAACGAATCATTACTCGCCGCTGCGTTGCCACCGCGCCGCCGTTCGGCGCACAAGGGCGAGCACGGGCGAGTGCTGATCATTGGCGGCCACGCGATGGCCGGCGCAGCGCGCCTCGCCGGTGAAGCGGCACTGCGCACCGGCGCCGGTCTCGTCAACGTGGCGACCACCGCGGCGAGCGCTGCTGCGATCATCGCCGGGCAGCCCGAACTGATCTGCCATGGACTGCGCTCGATCGCCGGCCTGCGACCATTGCTGCATGCGGCGGATGCGGTGGCGATCGGGCCGGGGCTCGGACTGGACCGGCGCGCGCAAAGCCTCCTCGATGCGGCGGCCGACGCCGGCAAGCCGCTGGTGGTCGACGCCGACGCGCTGACGCTGCTGGCCAAGCGGCCGCGGCAGCAGGCGCAATGGATCCTGACGCCGCATCCGGGTGAAGCAGCGCGCCTGCTTGGATCCGATGTCGCAGCGGTGCAGCGCGACCGGCTGGCCGCAGTGCGCGCGATTGCGGCGCGCTATGGCGGTGTCTGCGTGCTGAAAGGCGCGGGCACGCTGGTGCAGGCGGGCACTGCAATCCCCTGGATCTGCGATCGTGGCAATCCGGGCATGGCGACCGCAGGCAGCGGCGATGTGTTGACCGGCATCATCGCCGCGCTGCTCACTGCGGGCGGCGATGCGGGACAGTGTGCCGCGGCCGGCGTGTTGCTGCATGCGCTGGCGGGTGATCGTGCGGGGCGCGCCGGCGAGCGCGGCATGATCGCCGGAGACCTGATTGCCGAACTGCATCGCGTGGTCAATGAAACATGGAAATAATGTTGCCGGATGAAGCGGCGACCACCGCGCTGGGCGCGGCGCTCGCGCGCGGCCTGCCCGAAGTCGCAGGCCGGAGCCTGCTGCTCGGACTGTCGGGCGAACTCGGCAGTGGCAAGACCACGCTGGCGCGCGGTTTGCTGCGTGCGCTGGGCGTCATCGGCACGATCCGCAGCCCGACCTTCACGCTGGTCGAGCCCTACGAAACCGAGCGCGCGATCGTGCATCACCTCGATCTGTACCGGCTGGCCGCCAACCCGCAGGAACTCGAAACGCTCGGTTATCGCGACCTGCGCGCCATGCCAGGACTCGTCATGGTCGAGTGGCCCGAACGGGCGGGCGTTGCGCTCGGCCTGCCCGACCTGCAAGCGACGCTTGAACACCTGCCGCAAGGCCGGCGCCTGAGACTCGAGGCAGCGACGCCGAGCGGCCGCGTCTGGCTCGAAGCGCTGTCGCGTGCTGCACTAAGTTGATGGCGTATCTGGCTGAAATGCTTGAATTAATATGGGCCCGTCGTTAGAGTAGCCCGAGCTTCGTACCATTCAGGTCGCCATGCGACGACTGCAACGAATTGGCGCCTCTGCCTTGCTCTTCGCCTCGGCAACGGCGATTGCGGAGCCCGTCGTGTTGCAGGACATCCGGCTGTGGGCGAGCCCCGACTCCACGCGCATCGTGCTCGATCTCTCCGCGCCCGCAAGTCACACGATGTTCGAGCTGACCGATCCGGAACGCATTGTCATCGACCTGGAGCAGGCCGACGCCGATCTCGCGGCGCTCAGGATGCCGGCGGGAACCGGTGTCGTCAGCGCGGTCCGGCTTGGCAGCCGCGATGGCGGCGGCCTGCGCGTGGTGCTCGATGTCAGCGCCAAGGTGCAGCCCAAGAGTTTCCTGACGCCGCCGAATGAAACGTACGGCCATCGCCTGGTCGTCGATCTCGGACTCGAGCAGGCACCGCGGCCGGTCAAAGCTGCCAACAACGACGGCCAGCGCGACGTCGTGATCGCGATCGACCCCGGTCACGGCGGCGAGGATCCGGGCGCGGTCGGCAAGGCCGGCACGCGCGAGAAGACAGTCGTGCTTGCGGTTGCCCGCAAACTGGCGGAGCGGATCAATGCGGAACCCGGCATGCGCGCCGTGCTGACCCGCGACGGCGACTATTTCGTGCCGTTTCGCGAGCGCATCCGGCGCGCGCGCGTGCAGCAGGCCGATCTGTTCATCTCGGTGCATGCGGATGCCTTCGTGAATCGTGACGTGCACGGCTCGTCCGTGTACGTGTTGTCGACGCGGCGCGCGAGCAACGAGGCGGTGCGCATCCTGGCCGATCGCGAGAATGCCGCCGATCTCATCGGCGGCGTGTCGTTGGACGACAAGAGCGACGTATTGGCAACGGTACTGCTCGATCTGTCGCAGAACGCGTCCATCAGCGCGAGTCGCGATGCGGCGGCGCGGGTGCTCGAAGAACTGGATCGCATCGGCCAGCTCAAGAAGAGCGATGTGCAGCATGCGAGCCTGATCGTGCTGACCTCGCCCGACGTGCCGTCGATGCTGGTCGAGACCGCCTACATCTCGAATCCGGCGGAAGAGAAGCGGCTGCGCGACCCGGCGCACCAGACCCGGCTGGCGGGCGCGATCCACGCGGGTGCGCGGCGCTATTTTTATGACAATCCTCCGCCCGGCACGCGGATTGCGATGCTCGCGGCGCGGGAGCGCGGACAGGCGCTGCGCCACGTGGTTTCACCGGGCGAGACGCTCGGCGACGTCGCCGGGCGGTATTCGGTCAGTACCGAAGCCCTCCGCCAGAGGAATGGATTGGACGGCAGGCCGGTCGCGACCGGCACGATCCTCGAGATCCCCGTCACCGGCACCTGATCGGCTGCAACCCCGCATGCCGATCCGCATCCTCGCCGACCCGCTCATCGACCAGATCGCCGCCGGCGAGGTCATCGAGCGCCCGGCTTCGGTCGCCAAGGAGCTGATCGAGAATGCGCTCGATGCCGGTGCCCGGCATATTGTGATTGACGTCGAGCAGGGCGGCATCCGGCTGCTGCGCGTGCGCGACGATGGCGCCGGCATCCCGGCCCGCGAACTGCCACTCGCGCTGGCACGTCATGCGACCAGCAAGATCGCCTCGCTGGACGATCTGGAGCGTGTTGCGACACTGGGGTTTCGCGGCGAGGCGCTGCCGTCGATCGCCTCGGTATCGCGGTTGAAACTCAGTTCGCGCGCGGCGGGTGCGGACGGGGCTGCAGAAATCGAATCCGCCGACGGGCGTACCGGCAAGGCACGACCCGCCGCACATCCACCGGGAACGACCGTCGAAGTCCGCGACCTGTTCCACAAGGTACCGGCGCGACGCAAGTTCCTGCGTTCTGAAGCGACCGAGTTCCAGCATGTGATGAAGATGGTCACGCGGCTCGCCCTGTCGCGCTTTGATGTCGC
The DNA here is from genome assembly GCA_031403675.1 of Gammaproteobacteria bacterium. GTDB lineage: Bacteria > Pseudomonadota > Gammaproteobacteria > Steroidobacterales > Steroidobacteraceae > SCUD01. Next base: position 9,527 of record JANNTO010000238.1, read on the forward strand.
ATTTGCGCTCAAGCACAATCGCCGCGAGCAGTTCTCGTTGCCGCCGGCCCCCGATCGGCGCGAGCGAGAGGCGCGCATCGCGCGCCTGGTCGGCGCCGATTTCATCGCGAACTCGCGCTACCTGACCCATGCGCAGGCGGGTTTTGCGCTCGAGGGCTGGATCGGCCTGCCGTCGCAATCGCGCGCGCAACCCGATCGCCAGTACCTGTTCGTCAATGGCCGCATGGTCCGCGACCGCCTGCTTGCCAATGCCGCACGGCTTGGCTATCGCGATGTCAGTTATGGCGGTCGTCACCCAACCTGGCTGCTGTACCTGACGCTCGATCCGCTGCAGCTCGACGTCAATGCGCACCCGCAAAAACTGGAAGTGCGATTTCGCGATGCACGCGGCGTGCATGATTTCCTGTTTCGCACCATCGAGCGTGCGCTCGCCGCCGCAGGCCACGGCCCGGATGGTGCGCGGCCGGTGTCGCCGACCGCATTGCTGGGGCATGGCCTTCCAGCTGGAACCGGCGTCCTGCAGTTCGGCGCGGCGCCAGGCGTCGCCGATGCGACGCACGCCGCGGGCGCAGCACCGCGCCCGTTCGAAGCAGCCGATGATGCGCCGCTCGGCCAGGCCATCGCTCAGCTGCATGGCATCTACATCCTGACCCAGACCGCGGATGGCCTGGGACTGGTGGACATGCACGCCGCACACGAACGGATCCTGTACGAGCGTCTCAAGACTGCGCTGGATGCGGGCGGCGGTTCGCGCCAGACACTCCTGGTGCCGGCCATCGTCGAGACCACTGAAGCCGATGCAGCACTCGCGGAACAGCACCGGGAGCCACTCGCTGCGGCCGGGCTGGTCGTGGACCGGCTTGGACCGGCGACGCTCGCGATCCGCGAAGTGCCGGTGGCGCTGGCCGGGCAGGATGTTGCCGCGGTGCTGTGCGATGCGCTCGCCGATCTCGGCCATCAGGGCACGACGCATCGCATTGCCGAGCGCCAGAATGAACTGCTGGCAAACATCGCCTGCCGCAGCGCGGTGCGCGCGCATCGACTGCTGACGATCCCGGAGATGAATGCCCTGTTACGCGACATGGAGCGCACCGAGCGTTCGGGCCAGTGCAGCCACGGACGGCCGACCTGGACCCGGGTCACGCTCGCCGAACTCGACCACATGTTCCTGCGCGGGCGCTGATGCAAAGGCCGGCGGCGATCCTGCTGATGGGCCCGACCGGGGCGGGCAAGACCGAACTCGCGGCTCTGCTCGCCGCGCGCCTGCCACTCGAGATCGTCAGTGTCGACGCGGCGATGGTGTACCGCGGCATGGACATCGGCACGGCCAAGCCATCACGCGAGCTGCTGGCGCGCGCGCCACATCATCTGATCGATCTGATCGATCCCGCGGAAAGCTATTCGGCGGCGCGCTTTGTTGCGGATGCACGGCGCGTCATGCCGGAAATCGTCGGGCGCGGTCACACGCCGTTGCTGGTCGGCGGCACGATGCTGTATTTCCGTGCGCTGCAATCCGGTCTTGCGCGCCTGCCGGCGGCGGATGCGGGCATTCGCGCGCGGCTCGAGGCGCGTGCGGCGCGGGAAGGCTGGCCTGCATTGCATGCAGAACTCGCGCGGCGCGATCCGGCGGCTGGCTTACGCATTCATCCGGGCGACCGGCAGCGCATCCAGCGTGCACTCGAAGTCGTCGAACTCACCGGCGGATCGATTTCGACGCAGCAGCGCGAGGACCTGCGCGGCGCCGTCTCGGGCAGTGACCTGCGCCTCGTGCTGGCGCCCGTGAATCGTGCGGCGCTCTACGAACGTCTGGCACTGCGCTTCAATGACATGCTGCAGCGCGGCCTGCTGGAAGAGGTGAGCAGACTGCATGCTCGGCCCGACCTGCACGCCGGTCTGTCGGCGCTGCGCCTGATCGGCTATCGGCAGTTCTGGAACCATCTCGACGGCGCGTCGTCCATAGAGTTGGCGGTACAGAAAGCCATCATTGCGACCCGCCAGCTGGCACGACGCCAACTGACCTGGTTGCGGGCCGAGCCGGATGCAGAATGGTTCGATCCGCTCGATCCGGCGACCCCGGATCGCGTCACCGCGCGCG
>JANNTO010000239.1:0-1603 GCA_031403675.1 Gammaproteobacteria bacterium
CAACCGCCGCAGCCGCAGCTTCAGCTTGAGCGCGATCCACTGCGCCGGGATCCCGAACAGCGTGGCTGCCGCCCAGCCGGTGAGCGCGACTATGGTGCGCAGCATCGGTTGATCCCGATGTATTACCACAAGCTCTGCCTCAAACTGATCGGCGTGCACGTGGTTGTTCGCGGCACGCCTTCGCATCAGCGGCCGGTGCTCTATGTCGCCAATCATTGCTCATGGATCGACATTCCGGTGTTGAGCTCGATCACGCCGCTCGTGTTCACCGCCAAGTCCGAGATCGGACGCTGGCCGATCGTGGGCATATTGGCGCGGCTGCAGCGCACCGTATTCATCGATCGTTCGCGGCGGCATGCGACCGGCGACGTCAATAAAGAAATCGCATCGCGCATGACGGACGGCGATCCGGTGGTGCTGTTCGGCGAAGGCATGGCCGGCGACGGCAACACGGTGCTGCCGTTCCGCACGGCGCTGTTCGGTGCGGTGCGCAACGCGCTCGGCGACGGAGGCCGAGTCTATGTGCAACCGGTGTCGCTGGCCTATACGCGCCTGCACGGCTTGCCCATGGGCCGCCAGTTCCGGCCGGTCGTGGCGTGGTACGGCGATATCGGATTGACGAGGCATTTTTTCCGCGTGCTGCGCGAGGGGGCGGTGGATGTGATCGTGACATTCGGTCCAATAATACCGGTGGATGCAGATGCCGATCGCAAGTCGCTGGCGCGCGCGGCTGAAGCCGCGGTGCGCCGCATGACGGTGGCCGCGCTTTCAGGCCGTATCGAGGTTCCCGGCGGGGCCGTTCCCTTGCCGGTCGAAACCCGGTAAGAGGGTGCCGTGGGCGAAACCCGCAAGCTCTACATCAAGTCCTACGGCTGCCAGATGAACGTCTACGATGCACATCGCATCGTGGACGGCTTGGCGCGCGATGGATTCGTCGAGACCGCAGAGCCCAAGGACGCCGACCTGATTATCCTCAACACCTGCAATATCCGCGAGCGGGCGGTGGAGAAGGTCTATTCCGAGCTCGGCCGCGTGCGCCGCATCAAGGAGAAAGCGGCGCGCGAGGGTCGCGACGTGCTCGTCGCGGTCACCGGCTGCGTCGCGCAGGCCGAAGGCAATGAGATCGCCCGGCGCGCGCCGCTCGTGGATCTCGTGGTCGGGCCGCAAAGCATCCATCGCTTGCCGGAACTGCTCTCGCGTGCGGGCCACGGTGAGACCGTCGTCGACACCGAATTCGCGGTCGAGGACAAGTTCGACCATCTGGCGCCGCCGAGCCGGGATGCCACGCGAGCCCGCGGCGTCGCCGCGTTCGTCACGGTGCAGGAAGGCTGCGACAAGTTCTGCACCTTCTGCGTTGTGCCCTATACGCGCGGCGTGGAGATCTCGCGGCCGGTCGGCAAGATCGTGGACGAAGTGGAACGGCTGGCTGACGCCGGCGTCGTCGAGGTCACGCTCATCGGTCAGAACGTCAACGCCTATCATGGCCTCGACCGACAGGGCCGAAACGCGAGCCTTGCCGATTTGCTGGCACGCGCCGCAGAAATTCCGGGAATCGAGCGGCTGCGCTACACCACGAGCCATCCGCGCGATATGTCGGACGACC
>JANNTO010000240.1:0-4046 GCA_031403675.1 Gammaproteobacteria bacterium
CGCAATGCCGTGGCACCCATCGCGGCGAGCACTTCGCTGTATGCACCGATCTCCTCCGAATCGGCCTGCCCGCGCAAGTCCTTCGCCATCGTAATCATCTCGGGCAGCTCGTTGGTTCCCTCCACGGCCGAATGACTGGACAGGATCTGTTCGAGCAGCGTCGAACCCGAGCGCGGCAAGCTGACAATGAAAATCGGGTCGCGCGCATCACAACCGGACCCAGCACGCGCACTGAAAAAATCACGCGTGAAAGTCGTCTCCAGGCGCTTGATCCGGGCTGTGTTGCGGTCGGTGCTGTATGGGCTGCGGGCGCGCTCCAGCGCATTGCCACTTGAATAGTGTTCGAAGGACCGCGCGTAATCGCCGGCGTCCTCATACGCCTTGCCCAGCGCAAAATGGAATTGCAGGCGACTCGTGTCAGCAACGTCGGTCCTTGCGAGCTGCGCATGCATTGCCGCCAGATCGGCTTCGTCGAAACGGAAAGTCTTCAGATTGGCGAGGCTCCAGTAAGCTTCGCCGAAAGCGGGATCGCGGGCGATGCTCCGGCGGTAGGCGTCGATGCATTCGTCCTGGCGGCCCTCCGTCTTCAATACGTGGCCGTAGCTCAGCCAGGCCTTGGCATTGGCTGGATACTCCGCGAGCAGTTCCGCATAGATTCTGCTCGACCGTTCGTACTCGCCGACACTGCTGAGAATCACGCCGCATAAATTGCGATAACCCGGGTTGCAGGGATCGACAGCCAGCAGGCGTTCGATTTCGACCAGCGCTTCGGCTGCCTTGTTGAGTCGATGCAGCAGCACGGCGTAGTTGTAACGAGCGGCCGAAAATGTCGGCGCGAGCTCGAGGCAGCGGACGAGCAGCTTTTTGGCGTCTTCATCTTGACCGCAACGCACTGCGACCTCGGCCAGCATGCGTATTGCCGGCACATCGGTCGGCACCTGTTTCAGGTGCGTCTTCAGCAGTTGCTCGGCCTTTGGAATGTCGTTCCTGATCATTGCGACAGCGGCCTGCTGCAACTGCGGATTCTGGGTCGAACTCTGGATATGGCGGGCATAGGCCGCAGCGCTGCCTTCCGAATCGCCGGTGGCCAGCAGGTGATCGGCGAGGACTCGCCACGCCTCGGTGTGTTCCGGTTTCAGGGCAACCGTTCTGCGCAAGGCCTGAATCGCCTCGTCACCACGACCAGCGGTGGCAAGCGCCAGTCCGTGCTCGAAGTGTGCGGCAGCCCAATTGGCTTGCGCCCGCACCAACGCCTCGAGTATTTCCAATGCGGCCGCCGGGTTGCCGGAGCGGCGCCGGGCAGTTGCCAGCAGCAGCACCGCGGGAGGGTGACCCGGAACTGCTTTCAGGATCTCCTGCGCCTGCTCGGCCGCAAGCGCCGGTTCGACATCGAGCAGGCGCGCGGCATGCGCCATGGCGACCTCAAGGGTCCCTGCCGGTTCGGAAGACGCGCTCACGCCATGAATCCTAGCAAGCCTTGCGTAACGCGCGGCCCAGGCGGGCGATGCCTTCGTGGATATCCGGCACCGTGTAATGGGCAAAGCTGAGACGCAGGCAATTGTTCAGGCCTCCGTCCGTCGTGCACGCGCTGCCGGGCAGGAAACCGGTGCCGGCCTCGCGGGCAGCTGCCTGCAGGTCCCCCACATCAATACGGGCGGGCAGCTCCAGCCAGAAGAAATAACCGCCCAGCGGTTTGTGCCAGGTCGCGATGCCACCCAAGTGAGTGTGCAGTGCCGTGTCCATCGCCCCAGCCCGAGCCGCGTAATTCGAGCGCAGATGCGCGACAAAAGACGCCAGTTGTCCAGCTTCGAGTAGCTGGCGAACGACATGCGAGGTGAAGTGATTGAAGTTGCCGCCGCTTACCAGAGCGCCGCTGGCCAGGAGCGTGCGCATCAGCTCCGCGTTGGTCTGGATCCAGCCGAGCCGCAGGCCGGGCGCAAGGATTTTCGAGAATGACCCGAACGAAAGCACGTTGCCGTGCTCGGCCAGCGTTCCGAGCGACGCCGGCGGTGGCGTGCCATGGTGCAGCAACTGGTAGACCTCATCCGCCGCGATGATGAAATCGTGCTTGCGGGACAGCGCAACGAGGCGTTCGCGACGCTCTCGGCTGAGGGTCTGACCGGTCGGGTTGTTGTAAGCCGGAATCGTGTACAGGAGTTTCGGGCGGTGCTCGGCGAGTTTGCGTTCGCACTGTTCGAGATCCATGCCGTGTCCGTCCAGCGGTATGCCGACGATTTTCAGCCCGTGGTCGCGGAAGATCGGAAACGAATAGGGATAGCTGGGCTGTTCGACAAACACCGTATCGCCGGGCTGCGTGAAACGGCTGCAAGCGAAGTCCAGCGCCTGGGAAATTCCGGCGGTGAGCAGCAACGACTGGGGGCTGGCTTCGCCGCCGCCAGAATCGCGGAGGAATGCCGCGAGCGCCGCGCGGAAGCGCGCATCGCCCTGGCGTTCTCCGTAGTTCAACTCGAGCGGCTGGGCGCCGGCAAAGAAACGCTCGCAGGCGCCGCGCAGCAACGCCAACGGCAACAGGTCGGCGGAGGGCTGCCCGACACTGAAGTTGATCGTGCCTTGCTCCGGCGCGCCGTCGAAAGTCGCCGCCAGGTTCATGTTGTAGCCTCCGCCGGCGATATCAGTCGAAACACGTCGTTTGGACGGTCTTCGAGAAACGCCTGGATGTTCTGCGCTGAGATTCGCCGCAGATCGGCCAGTGCCGACTCCGAATAGAATGCCACGTGCGGCGTCAGCAGCACATCGCTGCGACCGGCGAGCGGATGATGCAGCAGATCCGGCGAATCCTGCACCAACACGTCAAGCGCCGCACCTTCGATCAGGCCACGGTCGAGCGCTTCCACCAGATCGGGTTCAACGATAAGGCCGCCGCGCGCGACGTTCAGCAACAGTGGCTTGCGCCGCATCCGCGCGAAGGCGGCGCGGTCCAGCAGACCGCGATTGGCGGCGCTGAGATTGCAGTGCAGGCTGATGATGTCCGCCTGCGCCAGCAGTTCTTCGAAATCAGTCGCCTGGGCACCATGGCGGTTTGCCATCCCGCCATCGACCAGCGGATCGAACACCAGGACACGCAAGCCAAAGCCGCGCGCGCGGCGACCGACCGCTTGCCCGATGCGGCCAAATCCGATCAGGCCCAGGGTCTGGCCGGCCAGGCGCTGCACACCGTGGACTTCGTTCCAGCGCCAGTTACGGTCGGTCTGCACCTGGCGGTGATAGGCCAGCAGTTTGCGGTTGAGCGCGAGCAATAGCGCCAGCGTATGGTCCGCAACTTCATCGGTGCAGTACTCACCGACACAGCTCACGCGGATGCCTCGCTCCGCCGCGGCCCCCACGTCCACGCAATCCCAGCCGGTTGCCGCCACCGAGATGATGCGGCAGTGCTCCAGCTGTTCCAGCACTGTCCGGTTGAACGGCACATAGTCCGTCAGGATGGCGTCGGCAGCGCGGCAGGCGGCGATCAGGGCTTGCTGATCGCCACCGTAGGTAAAGGTCTCGATGCGCGCGCCGGCCGGCAGATGCTGCCGTTCGATTGACAGATCGCGGCCTGCGGCCTCGGGCATCTCGGCAAATACGATGGTCATCGGCGACGCGCTCAAATGGCTACCATCGGGACTGGCGGGTCAACATCTCAACGCCCGCCGCCCCGGCGCTTCTGGACCGCCTGGCGCAACAGGTATTCAATCTGGCCGTTGACGCTGCGCAGTTCATCCGCCGCCCATTTTTCGACCTCTTTCCACAGACCCGCATCGATTCGCAGGAGCAGCGACTTGCGCGCATCTTCTGCACGACCGGAGTCGGATGGTGGCAAGCTGCGAGGCGCCATCCTGCGCACTCGCCTCAGGTGTACAGGGTGCCGGTGTTCACGATCGGATGCACCTCGGACTCGCTGCACAGCACCACCATCAGGTTGCTGACCATCGCCGCCCGGCGCTCGTCATCGAGTGTCACGACGCCTTTTTCCGCCAATTCCTTGAGCGCCATCTCGACCATGCTGACGGCGCCGTGAACGATCTTCTGGCGCGCGGCGATCACCG
>JANNTO010000241.1:0-6668 GCA_031403675.1 Gammaproteobacteria bacterium
CACGCCGGCGACCCAGATCAAAACGGGCTCTCTCTCGCGCTCCGACCGCATGGCGAAATACAACCAGCTGCTCCGCATCGAGGAGCAGCTCGGCGCGCGCGCGCGTTATGCGGGCCGCGATGCGTTTCCGGTCAAGCCACGCTGTGACCGGGGGTCTTGATGGCGGCGGAACGTGGTAATCTCCCGGGCCCATGAAGATCCTGTTCGCCAGCCTGCTTGCGGTACTCGCACTTCTGCAATACCGGCTGTGGCTGTCGGACGAGGGCATGCGCGAAGTCTGGCAGCTCGGCACTGCGGTCGAGACACAACGCGCCGAAAACTCCGTGCTGACCGAGCGCAATACGCAGCTGAAAGCGGAAGTTGCGGACCTCAAGCAAGGCTTGACCGCACTCGAAGAACGTGCGCGGCACGATCTTGGCATGATTACGGTCACCGAAACCTTCTACCAGGTAGTCGATACGCCGCTTCGCGCCCTGGATGAAAAAGCAGACGAGCCGCAGTCGATCCAGGCCGCGACGACTCCGTGACGTCTCGGTGCCGGAACGCATCTGGTTCGTGATCGTCGCCGCCGGCGCCTCGACGCGCTATGGCGGGGCGGTACCAAAGCCCTATCTGCGCGTCGCCGGACGGTGCCTCATCGAGCACGCGCTGCGGGCGATTGCGTCGCTGCCCAGGATTGCAGGAGGAGTCGTCGTCACCGTGCCAGGCGATCGACGTTGGCCGCGCCTGCCGAAGACCGTACGGCAGGGCGTGGTGACAGCCACCGGCGGTCCGACCCGCGCGATGTCGGTGTTGAATGGACTGAATGCCTTGATTACCGCCGCACCGGAAGACTGGGTACTCGTGCATGACGCGGCGCGGCCGTGCGTGCCGCGGGGCGACCTGAACGCGCTCGTCGCCGAATGCCGGAACGATGCGGTGGGGGGGGTGCTTGCCGTGCCGGTCACCGATACGTTGAAACAGGCCGATGCGGAGCAACGCAGCCAGCGCAGTCTCCCGCGCGAACGCCTGTGGCGTGCCCAGACGCCGCAGATGTTCCGGCACGGCAGGTTGACCCGTGCGCTGGAACAAGCGCTCAGCGAGGGCTTCGACGCAACCGATGAAGCGGCTGCTATCGAGCGACTCGGCTTGCGTCCGCGCCTGGTCGAGGGCTCGCCGCTCAATATCAAGGTGACACGCCCCGCTGACCTTGCGCTGGTGCAGGCAGCGCTGCGGCTGCAGCAGAGGGGGTCGAGATGAGGGTGGGCAGTGGCTATGACCTGCATCGCTTTGGTCCGGGTGACCATGTCCGGCTCGGTGGCGTCAACATCCCGCACGACCGCGGGGTGATCGCGCATTCAGATGGCGACGTGTTGCTGCATGCGCTGATGGACGCGTTGCTGGGCGCAGTGGGAGCCGGGGACATCGGCGAGCATTTTCCGGTGGGCGATCAAAACTTCGCCGATGCGGATAGCCGCGACCTGCTGCGCGAGGTGATGAAGATCGTTGCTGCCCGTGGCTTCGAGGTCGTCAACTGCGACCTGACGTTGATCGCGGAAACTCCCCGAATTGCGCTGCACCGCGCAGCGATCTGCGCCAATGTCGCAGCCGATCTCGGCCTCGAGCGCAGTCGCGTCAATCTCAAGGCGACCACCGCGGAGGGGCTCGGTGCGCTCGGTCGTGCCGAGGGCATGGCGGCGCAAGCGATGGTCCTGCTGCAGGAACGGGACGGTGCCTGACGACGCGGGCCTTCAGGCCTGGCGTTCGATTGCGCTCGAATCCCCGCGGGCCTGGGGTGACCCGCCCGCGTCCGGCACCATCCGGACGGAAGCGGCGGATTTCGTGGTCGAAGAGCGCCTTGGTTTCGAACCCGACGGCGGCGCCGCGCATTTCCTGGTTCGGGTTGAGAAAGAGAACGCAAATACCCTGCATGTTGCGCGCGCACTGGCTGCCAGCATCGGTCGACCGCTGGAAGAAATCGGTTTTGCCGGCATGAAGGATCGGCGCGCAATTGCGCGCCAATGGTTCTCGGTACCGGCGATCAAGGGTTCGGAACCCACCGTCGAGCTGGCCGGCGACGGATTCCATGTGCTCGCCGTGTATCCCCACTCGCGCAAGCTGCGACGCGGCGCGCTCGCTGCTAATCGCTTCTGCATCCGGGTGCGCGAACTGGCCGGCGATGCAGAACTGCTGGCGGCACGGTTCGCCCTGATTGGTGCCAATGGGTTTCCCAACTATTTCGGCGCGCAAAGATTCGGCGTCGACTGCGCCAACCTGGTGCGCGTGCAGCATTGGCTGACGCGGGGTTTGCTGCCGCGCGGCCGCGAGGGTCGGGCATTCGTGCTGTCAGCGGCGCGCTCGCTTGCGTTCAATGCCGTGCTCGGGCTGCGTGTGACGGACGGCAACTGGAATCGACTGTTGCCGGGTGAGGTCGTCAATCTGTCTGGCAGCGGATCGGTATTCATCGCCGAACAACTCGATGAGGTGCTGCTGCGGCGCTGCGTCGAAGGTGACGTTGTGCCGACCGGGCCGCTGTGCGGTGACGGCGGCATGCAGCCGGTGGGCGAGGCCGCGCAAATCGAAGCTGCGGGCCTCGTATCATTGGAGCCGCTGCGGGAACGGCTTGCCACGGCGCGACTGCGTGCCGAACGGCGAGCCCTGGTCGTGCGGCCGGCGGGATTGAGGCTGCAGCGAACCGGCGATGGGGTGGAACTCGAGTTTGAACTGCCGCGCGGCGCCTTCGCCACCAGTCTGCTGCGCGAACTATTGCACGCAACCGTTCCCGATCTCGGGGCCGACTGAAGATTCAGGCACCCAGCAGCACGTAGAGTGCGCCGGTGCCGCCATCCATTTTGCGGGCCGAACAGAACGCGCGCACCGTATCAAAGCGTCGCAGCCAGCGATTGACTGCCGACTTCAGCACCGGGCCGCGATGGCCGGAGCCGCGGCCCTTGCCATGGATGATGCGCACACAGGTAATCCCATGGCCGGTCGATTCAGCCAGGAAGGAGAGCAGCGCGAGCCGGGCCTCGGCCTGGGTCATGCCGTGCAGGTCGAGTTCGTCGCGGCGCGCATACTGGCCGCGGCGCAGGCGCCGCAACACGGATTCCGCAACGCCCGCGCGCCGCCAGCTGAGTTCTTCCCCGCTCTCGACCCCGAGATCGGCGGCATCGAACGCGAGTGAATCGGCGAGCACGCGCGCTTCGTCGGCACGACGCGATGCAGCCTGCGGCCGTCGGCGCTCACGCACCGGCGGCGGTTTTGTCTGCCGCAGCGGCCGCACATCGCGCACCGCAGCCCGGAACAACTTGCGTTCGTCCTCCTCGTTCATCGCGGTGGCATCCGGACTACTCGGCGCCTGAATGGCGACGCTTTAAAGTATAGTGCGGCCCGGTCGCGGGAGACGCGACGGGGATGTATCGTCAGGCCGTGAAGATCCTGCTCGCCAACGATGACGGCTATCGCGCCGAGGGACTGCGCTTCCTGAAGGAGGCGCTGACCGGCGTTGCGCCACTGACCGTGGTCGCGCCCGACCGCAACTGCAGCGGTGCCAGCCATTCGCTGACACTCGAGGTGCCACTGCGCGTGCAGCGGGTGGACGAGGACACCTGGTATGTCATCAACGGCACGCCGACCGATTGCGTGCACCTGGCGATCACGGGACTGTTCGAACATGAGTTCGACATGGTCGTTTCGGGTGTCAATGACGGCGCGAATCTGGGCGATGACGTGCTTTACTCCGGCACGGTTGCGGCGGCCATCGAAGGACGATTCCTGGGTCTTCCGACCGTCGCCGTATCGCTCGTGGCGGGAACTCCGGGCGGCCCGCAGTTCGCCACCGCCGGCCGGGTGGCGCGCGAACTGGTGCTGCGCCTGCTGGCCAAGCCCCTGCATCGCTCGATGATCCTGAACGTCAATGTGCCGGACCTGCCGTATGACGAGTTGCAGGGATTCGAAGTGACCCGGCTCGGTCACCGCCATCGTGCGAAGCCGGCAGTACGCGGCCACGACCCGCGTGGACGGGAGATTTTCTGGGTCGGCGCCGCGGGTGCCGGGCAGGATGCCGGTCCCGGCACCGATTTCCATGCGGTCGCGAACGGATTCGTCTCAGTGACGCCGCTGCAGGTCGATCTGACGCGACACGCGGCGCTCGACAACCTGCGCGACTGGCTGCGGGATCCGGCAGCGCAATGAGCGAACACAGCGGCATCGGCATGACTTCGGCGCGCACCCGCGAGCGGTTGATCCAGCGCCTGGTGGAGCAGGGCATCCGCGATCCGCACGTGCTCGACCGGATTCGCAATGTGCCGCGCCATCTGTTCGTGGATGAGGCACTTTCGAGTCGCGCCTATGAAGACACGGCGTTGCCGATCGGCCACGGTCAGACGATCTCGCAGCCCTATGTGGTCGCGCGCATGACCGAAGCCGTCACGATCGGCGGTAGGCCGGAAAAGGTCCTCGAAATCGGGACCGGCTGCGGCTACCAGACCGCAGTGCTCGCGCCGCTGGTTGGCAAGCTCTATAGCATCGAGCGCATCGAGGCTTTGCTCGATCGTGCGCAGGACCGGATCCGTGAACTCGGCATCAAGAACGTGCGCTTCAAGCATGGCGACGGCTCGGACGGGTGGAAGTCGCTGGCGCCATTCAACGGCATTGTGCTGACCGCGGCGCCGCATGCGATCCCGCAGAAGCTCCTCGATCAGCTGGCGGAAGGCGGCCGGCTCATCGCGCCCGTGGGTCCGGAAGGCCACCAGGAACTGGTGCGTCTGACCCGGCGCGGCGACCAGTTTCTGCGCGAGCGGCTCGGCTTCGTCAGCTTCGTGCCGTTGCTGGGTGGTGTTACCTGAGGTGAGGCGCGCGGCGCAGGGCCACTTGCGGCGGGCCTGGCTGGCGTTACTCGTGGCGCTGCTAGTCGCTGCCTGTGCGGATGGTGGCCGCCGCCCGCCGATTCCGCCGCATCACGTAGTGCGTGCCGGCGAGACCCTGTATTCCGTGTCAATTCGCTACGGACTCGATTACCGCGATGTCGCACGCTGGAATGGCATCGGTCGGGATTATCTGATTCACCCGGGTCGGCGCTTGCGACTCGATCCTCCGCCGGGCTCGCGACGTGCCGCGTCGTCGCCGCAAGCGCCGGTGCGAAGCGCGTCACCACGCGGGTCGCCCGATGACCCGGCGCATCGTCCGCCTGCATGGCAATGGCCGGTGCAAACCGGGACGGTCGTCGGCACCGTGCGCCAGCCTTCGGGTGGACTGGGTTTGCGCATCGACGGCGCCTTGAACCAGTCCATTCTTGCGGCGGCGGACGGCAAGGTCGTCTATACCGGCAGCGGGCTGCGGGGCTACGGACAGTTGATCATCATCAATCACGTGCGTGGTTGGCTGTCCGCCTATGGCCACAACGCGCTGGTTCAGGTCCGGGAAGGCGAGGATGTGCGCATGGGCCAGGCCATCGCGAGCATGGGCCTGGGGTCGGGGCAGCAAGCGATGCTCTATTTCGAAATCCGGCTCGATGGTCAGCCACTGGACCCGCTCCGCCAGCTGCCGCCGCGCTGATCAGAGCAGGAGCGCGACCGCCACCTCGCGGAATTCGGACAGCAGCAGGTTGTAGGTGCGGCAGGCCGCGCGGTTGTCCATGACCTCAAGCCCGATGCCGTGCGCTGCAAACGCCGCATAAAGTTCCGGCCGCGGCATGTGCTGCGACGAACCGGTACCGAGCAGCAGGATTTCCGGTGCCAACTCGAGCAGTTCCTTGAAGTCGTCGATCGTCAGCTGATCAACCGGCCCCGGGCGCCATGCATCGAGCACCGTGGTGCGCGTGACGATCAGACTGTGCGTGAATTCGCGGTGTCGCAGCCGCACCAGGCCTGCGGCACAGGCGCTGATCGCATTCGCTTCGGTTTCCTGGTTGCGGCTGAATTGCATCGTGCGGTCCGACTGAAATATAGCCAATCCATCCGGGGCGCGCCGTTATGATTGCCGGCGATGAAATCCAGGGAGCTGCCGCGTGCCAAGCCGCTGACGATCCGCCGCAGGCCGGCCGGTTCGGTCGACGGGCTGCCGGCGGAATTGCACCCGGTGCTGAGCAGGATCTATGCCGCGCGGGGCATCCTGCGGGCCGACGAACTGTTGCTCGAACTGCGTCATTTGTTGCCGGTCTCGACGCTCGACGGCATCGCGTCCGCCACGGCGGTGCTGCAGGAACACCTGGCGCGCGGCTCGCGCATCCTGGTGGTCGGTGATTTCGATGCCGATGGGGCGACCAGCACCGCACTTGTGGTGCGGCAATTGCACCGGCTTGGTCACCGCAACCTCGGTTTCCGCGTACCGGACCGGATGCGGCATGGCTACGGGCTGACACCGGCGCTGGTGGCCGATCTTGCGCACCAGCAAGCGGATCTGCTGATCACCGTTGACAACGGCGTCGCCGCCTTCGCGGGCATCGAGGCGGCGCACGCACTCGGCATGCAGGTACTCGTCACCGATCATCATCTGCCGGGGCCAAGCCTGCCCGACTGCGCCGCTCACGTGAATCCGAATCTTCCAGGAGCGACATTTGCCAGCAAGGCACTGGCCGGTGTCGGCGTGGCCTTCTACCTGATGGCGTCGGTCACGCGCGCACTCGAGTCCGAGCGCGGCGGCCGGCTGCCGGCCGTCGCGGACCTGCTCGATCTGGTTGCGCTCGGCAC
>JANNTO010000242.1:0-4831 GCA_031403675.1 Gammaproteobacteria bacterium
TGCGCCTGCGCCAGGGCTACCTCGCGAATACCCACGCCTGTTCGGTGCGCGTGCGTTTGGCCGGCGAACGGGCCTGGCTTTCGGTCAAGGGCATGCAGCCAGGGCGGGTGCGCGATGAGTACGAATATGCGATTCCGGCCAGCGACGCGTCGGCAATGCTGGCGGCATTTGCGGGCGAGTCGTTGATCGACAAAATTCGGCACCGCGTTCCGGTCGGTCGCCATCTGTTCGAGGTGGATGAATTCCAGGGCGCCAACCTGGGGCTGGTCGTCGCAGAGATCGAACTGCAGTCGCCTGACCAGGAGTTTCCGCTGCCACAGTGGCTCGGCGATGAAGTGACTGAGCGCGGGCGCTATCACAATTTCTGTTTGGCCGGTACGCCTTTCAATTCCTGGCCGGAGGACATCCGGCGTGGCGCACTGCTGGGCCGCGATGCATCCGGTGACCGGCAATGACGCTCGGCCCGGTGATGGTCGATCTCGGCGGCATTGCGCTCGAACCCGATGAACGCGAATTGCTGGCCCATCCGCAGGTCGGCAGCGTGATCCTGTTCACGCGCAATTACGAGAGTCCCGACCAGATCCGGCGACTGGTTGCCGACATCCACGCAATCCGCACGCCGGCATTGCTGGTCGCTGTGGACCATGAAGGCGGGCGCGTGCAGCGTTTCCAGGCCGGATTCACCCGCTTGCCGCCGATGCGTGAAATCGGCCGGCGCTTTGTCGCAAGTCGCGCGGATGGCCTGGCGCTCGCGCGGCAACTCGGGTGGCTGATGGCGGCCGAGTTGCGGGCGGTCGGAGTCGACCTGTCTTTTGCACCCTGCGTCGATCTCGACTATGGCGTCAGTCGCGCCATCGGCGATCGCGCGCTGCACGCGGATGCGGTCGTCATCGGCGAACTCGCGGTTGCCTACATGCTGGGCATGCGCGAGGCCGGCATGGCGGCGACCGCCAAGCACTTCCCCGGTCACGGTGCAGTTGCTGCGGATTCACACGTGGCCCTGCCGGTCGATCGTCGCGAGTGGCCGGATATTGAGGCGGACCTGCAGCCCTATCGGCGACTGATTGCGAACGGCCTGCCGGCGGTGATGGCAGCGCACGTCGTGTTTCCGGCGGTCGACGAAATGCCGGCCAGCCTGTCGCGGCGCTGGGTCCACGGCATCCTGCGCGGTGAACTCGGTTTCCAGGGCGCAATTTTTGCCGATGACCTGTCGATGGCTGGCGCTGCCGCAATCGGCGACATTACGACCCGCGCCGAGCAGGCGCTCGCAGCCGGCTGCGACGTGCTGCCGGTCTGCAATGATCGCGCGGCGACGCTGCAACTCCTCGACACGATGCGCGCGCCGGCCGAGCCGGTCAGCCGCATGCGGCTCGCGCGGCTGCATGGGCGCGACGCCGTGGGCGAGGCGCTCCGCTCCGATCCGCGCTGGCAGGCCGCAGTCGCGGCCGCGCAGCAATGCGTGGACCGCCCGGCGTTACGGCTTGAAAGCGAGCGGCCTGCCTGAGGCCGAGCGCCAACCGCAGCCGCGCGCCGCTATCAGGCGCCAAGTTGTTCCAGAAGGCTTCCGGCTTCCGCAAAGCGCGCTGATTCATCGGCGGCTTCGAGCCGGATGCGCAGCCGCTGTGGTCCGTCCAGACGATAGCGGCCGTCCTTGCGCTTGATCAGCGCAATCACCCGCTGTGGATCGACGCTGGGTCCGCGCTCGAATTCCACCACGCCCGCTGCGGCGCCGATCTCGAGCCGGCGGATGCCGATTGCGAGTGCGCGCTGGCGCAGGCGATGAATCTGCAGCAGGGTGCGTGCTGGCGGCGGCAAGGGACCAAAGCGATCGATCATCTCGGCCTGCAGGTCGTCGAGCTTTCCCGCATCGGATGCACCGGCCATGCGCTTGTACAGTTGCAGCCGCAGGTGCACGTCAGGGATGTAATCCTCCGGCAGCAGCGCCGGCAGCTGCAGGTCGACCTCGCAGCCGGCATGCAGCGGCTGCTCCAGGTCCGGTTCATGCCCGGCGCGCAATGCCTGCACGGCGCGTTCCAGCAGTTCGAGATAGAGGCCGACGCCGATCTCCTGGATCTGTCCACTCTGTTCCTCGCCCAGCAGTTCCCCGGCGCCGCGGATCTCAAGGTCGTGGGTCGCCAGGGTGAATCCGGCGCCGAGATCCTCGAGCGATTCGATCGCTTCGAGCCGCTTCTGCGCATCGGCCGGCAGCGCGGCCGGCGGTGGCGCAATCAGGTAGGCCCAGGCGCGGTGATGGGAACGACCCACGCGGCCGCGCAGCTGGTGCAACTGGGCGAGCCCGAAACGGTGCGCGCCGTCGATCAGGATGGTATTTGCGGTCGGCACGTCAATGCCGGACTCGATGATGGTGGTGCACACCAGGATCTGGAACCGGCGGTGGTAAAAATCGAGCATCAGCTGCTCGAGGTCGCGTTCACGCATCTGTCCATGCCCGACCCGCACCGAGGCCTCCGGCACCAGCCGCCGCAGGCGCACCGCGCAGCCCTCGATGTCCTCGATCGAGTTGTGCACGAAATAGACCTGGCCACCGCGGCGGATCTCGCGCAGGCACGCCTCGCGCACCAGGCTGTCGCTCCACTCGCTGACAAAGGTCTCGATGGCGACCCGCTCGGCTGGCGGGGTCGTCATCAGTGACAAGTCGCGCAATCCGCCGAGCGCCATGTTCAGCGTTCGCGGGATTGGCGTTGCCGTCAGCGTCAGCATGTCGACATTGGCACGCAGTTTTTTCAGTCGCTCCTTGTGCCCGACGCCGAAGCGATGTTCTTCGTCGACAATAACGAGGCCGAGATCGTGGAACACGACATCGCGCTGCAGCAGGCGGTGCGTACCGATGACGATGTCGACGGTACCGGTCGCAAGGCCCTGGATCACGACCTGCTGTTCCGCCTTGGTGCGAAAGCGCGACAGATTCTCGACTCGCACCGGCCAATCGGCGAAGCGATCGGCAAAGGTCTGGGCGTGCTGCTGTGCCAGCAGCGTGGTCGGCACCAGCACTGCCACCTGGCGGCCGCCGGTGACCGCGGCAAAGCAGGCGCGCAGCGCGACCTCGGTCTTGCCGAAGCCGACATCGCCACAGACGACCCGGTCCATCGGCCGGCCCGAGCGCATGTCGGTGAGCACCGCCTCGATCGCGTCATGCTGATCCACGGTTTCCTCGAACGGAAACGCCGCTTCGAATGCACGGTAGGCGGTATCGTCGAATACGATGGCGCGACCCTGGCGGGCGGCGCGACGCGAGTAGAGATCGAGCAGTTCCGCCGCGACATCCCGGACCCGGTCTGCGGCGCGCCGGCGGGCGCGTGCCCACTGCTCGGTGCCGAGGCGATGCCAGGGCGCCGTTTCCGGCGAACCGCCGCTATAGCGGGTGACTCGCTCGAGTGTATGTACCGGAACGTACAGCAGGTCGCCGCCGGCATATTCGATGACCAGGAATTCGGCCGGATTGCCGGCCACTTGCATGACCCGTAAACCACGATAGCGCCCGACGCCATATTGCTCATGCACGACCGGTGCGCCAGGC
The DNA here is from genome assembly GCA_031403675.1 of Gammaproteobacteria bacterium. GTDB lineage: Bacteria > Pseudomonadota > Gammaproteobacteria > Steroidobacterales > Steroidobacteraceae > SCUD01. The sequence continues at coordinate 3,539 of JANNTO010000242.1, forward strand.
GACAGCGCCGCGAGTTCACGCAGGATCGCATCCGGGTCGCGTTCAGCACGTCGGCGCCTGCGTTCCTGGCGGGCCCGCTCGCCGAACAACTGGTCTTCCGCGATCAGTGCCACCGATCGGTGCGGCAACCACAGGCCGCGAACATCAGGCGCAACCGCGATGGTTGGAGTTTCCTGATCGCCGGCAAATGCGGCCCAGTCATCGATGGTCGCGGGGTGCAAACCCTGGCGACGCAACATCTCGAGCAGCACCTCACGACGTCCCGCCGAATCCGCGGTCAGCAGCGTGCGGCCGCCGAATTGACCGAGGAACTGCGCCAGTTTGGCGAGCGGCAGCGCGGCGCGCGGATCGGCACGCAATTCAGGAGGCGGTTCCGAGCCGAAATTGACGAACGGCTGCGTGGCTGTAATCGGTTCGACCTTGACCGGTGTGATGCCGATGCGCGGATGCCGTACCAGCGCCGCGAGTACCGAGGCAGCACTGGAAAATGCCTGGTCCGGCGGCAGCAGCGGTCGCTCACGGTCATGGCGCCGTTGCTCATGTCGCTCGCTGATTTCGGTCCATGCGAGCGGCAGGGTGCGATCGAGGTCGGCGAGGTCGACAATCACAGTGCCTTGCGGCAGGTAGTCGGTGAATGCCGAGGTTTGCTCGAAAAACAGCGGCAGCCAGGCTTCGATCCCGGCCGGAATCAGTCCATCGGTCACCGAGCGATACACCGGGCACAGCTGCGGATCGCCTTCGAAACGTGCGCGCCAGCGGCTGCGAAAGCTGGCAATCGCGTCTGCCGAAGTTGGAATCTCGCGCGCCGGCAAGAGTGGCACAGCGTCAAGCCGTGCGGCGGAGCGCTGGTCCGAGGGATCGAATACCCGGATGCTCTCGATCAGGTCGTCGAACAGGTCGAGCCGGAACGGCTGTGCCGCGCCGGCAGGAAAGAGATCCACTACGGAACCACGCACCGCAAATTCGCCGGGGCTCAGCACCTGTGTCACCAGGACATAACCCGAATCGGTCAGTCGCTTGCGCAGTCGTGGCAAGTCGATTCGTTCGCCCGCAGCGAGCGAGAAGGCGTGAGACTGGATGAAAATACGGGGCGGCAGGCGATCCAGCAGGGCGGCCTGCGTCGTGACGATCAAGCCTTGGCCCAGTTCCGGCAACGCGGCCAGTGCGCGCAGTCGCTCCGAAACGATGTCGGGATGCGGCGAGAAGGGGTCGTAGGGCAGGGTCTCGCGATCGGGAAAAGACAGCAGGGTCCGCCCCCGCCCCGCGAAGAACGCCAGTTCGGCCAGCATCCGG
>JANNTO010000243.1:0-5962 GCA_031403675.1 Gammaproteobacteria bacterium
CCTTTGCGGTGCCAGCCATGATATCGCGTTATGTGTCACGGAGTGGGCTCCGCCGAACCGCGAACGACGTCACGTTCGGATCGGGATCGTTCCCCTAGCATCTCCGCATTACGTCGCATTCCGCGGAATGCGACGGCGTTGTGTTTGGGGGCAGGGTGGCGCAGAAAATTTCAAGCAATGTCGTGCGATTGAAGGTGCAGACGCCGAAAGGCGTCGAGGCATCGGCATACGCGCCAGCGCCCGAACTCGCCCGTGAGCGCGGCCCGGACGGCATTCATCCGGTGCTGGAACAGCAGCTACTGGAAGCTGCCGATCCTGCTGGCAAGATGCAGTTGCGCAAGCTGGTCGAAATCGTCAGTCGCCAGTACGACAGCTACGAGAACGATCGCACCAGCCTGGAGACGGTGATGCAGCTCGCCTCGGACGAGACCACTGCAATTACCGAACGGCTCGAGCGCGAGAGCACGGCCAGGCTGCAAGCGATCCTCGATCACGTCAAGGACGGCATCGTCTCGGTTAATCACCTCGGGCGCATCGAGAGCATGAACCGCACGGCCGAGCGCTTCTTCGGCGTACGCCAGTGCGACGTGCTATCGGAGCCGCTGGACACGCTGCTCCCCGACCTCGCGGCCGATGGCAATATCGCGGGCGCGCTCGCGGAACTGGCGGCGTCCCAGGAGAACACGCACTACGACCTCGCCGCCCGTGAAGTGGTCGCCAGGCACCAGCGCGGCGAGTTGATGCCGGCTGAAGTGCTGGTCAGCCTGATGCAAAACCGGCGTCGGGCGAGCTACATTGTTTGCATCCGTGACACTGCGGAGCGTTCCAAGGCCGAAGAGGCGCTGAAGGACAGTGAAGCCCGCTATCGCGTGCTGGTCGAGAACGCACCGGAGGCGGTGGTGGTCGTCGATGTTGATGCGAGCCGATTCATCGATTGCAACGACAACGCGGCGCAATTCTTCAAGATGACACGCGAGCAGTTGCTGCAGGTCGGGCCGGAGGCGGTGAGCCCGCCGCTGCAAGCTGACGGCACGCCTTCATTCGGCATCACGCGTGGATTCGTGCAACAGGCGCTGGACGGCGGGAAGCCGGTATTTGAGTGGCTGCACATGGACGCGGCCGGGAAAATCGTGCCCTGCGAAGTGCGGCTGGTGCGCCTGCCGAGTTCGAGCGGCAAACTGATCCGCGCCAGCATCATCGATATCGCCGAGCGCAAACAGGTGGAGCTGGTCGCAGCCGGTGAGCGGCGTGCGCTTGAAAAGATCGCTTCGAGCGAGCCGCTGACCGGGGCGCTCAGCTCAATCACGGAAGTCGTCGAGCGCGTGCTGCCGCACGCGATTTGCTGCATCCGGCTCTACAACCCGGCTACCCGCACGCTCAGTCACGCCGCAGGGTCGAGCTTGCCGCGCGAGTATGTCGCGCTGATGGATAACTTCCCTGCCGAGATCCGCTTCGGCTCCTGTGCCGCGGCGATCGCTTTACAGCGTCAGATCATCGTGCCTGATATTTCCAAGGATGCACTCTGGGAGCACCGGCGCGACGCCGCGCTCCGTGCCGGGCTGCACGCCTGCTGGTCCACGCCGATCAAGGGCGCGGACGGCCGCCTGCTGGGAACTTTTGCCGCCTATCTCAAGCGCACCGGCATGCCTTCGCGCCGCGACCTGGAACTGGTCGGCCGCATGGCTCAGCTCGCGCGCATTGCGATCGAACGCCGGCATTCGGAGGACGCGCTGCGGGAGAGCGAGCAGCGCTTTCGCGGCTTGTTCGACAATGTCGTCGAGGGTGTTTACCAGGTCACGCTGGACGGCTATTTGCTGTCGGCGAATCCTGCGCTGATCGAGATGCTGGGCTATGCCTCGCTGGACGAACTGCGCGCCCTTGGGTCGACCGAAAGGCTCTACGTCGACCCCGACAAGCGCCGTCAGCTGATCGATCAGCTGATCAAGGACGGCGAGCTGGTCGAGGCCGAGTACGACCTCAGGCGCCGGGACGGCAGCGTCATCACCATCACCGAGAACGCCAGGATCAATCGCGATGCGCAAGGCCAGGCGACCGGCTTCGAGGGAACGGTCACCGACATCACGGAACGCAAGCGCGCTGAACAGCAGTTCTACGACGAAAAGGAACGCGCGGAAGTCACGCTGCAGTCCATCGCGGATGCGGTCATCACGACCGATCGCTCCGGCACTGTGGACTACGTCAATCCGATCGCCGAGAAGATGACCGGGTGGCTCGCGGCGGAGGCGCGTGGCCGCAACGTGACGGAGATCGTCAAATTCGTTGCTGACGGCGGGCATGAATTGATCGAAGACCCGGTGCACCGTGCACTGAAAAGTGGCGAACCGTTGCATCTCGCCGACCAGACTGCACTGGTCAGCCGGCGTGGGGTCGAAGTGCCGATCCAGGCGACCGTGGCGCCGATCCGCGATCGTTCTGGCCAGATGGCCGGCGCGGTCATCGTCTTCAGCGACGTCAGCCGCGAACGCCGCATGAAACGGCTGCTGTCGTACCAGGCTGCGCACGATGCGCTGACCGGACTGATCAACCGGCGCGAATTTGAAAGTCGCCTGAACAGCGCCATCGAATCGGCGCGCGCCGATCCGAACGTGCGCCACGCAATGATTTACGTCGATCTCGACCAGTTCAAGGTCGTCAATGACACCTGCGGCCATCCGGCCGGTGACCAGCTGCTGCGCCAGGTCACGGGCCTGCTGCAGACGCGGGTGCGGGCCAATGACGTGCTGGCGCGGCTCGGCGGCGACGAATTCGGCGTGCTGCTCGAGCATTGCACGCCGGAGCAGGCGCTGCGCATCGCCGACTCGCTGCGCCAGGCGATTCACGGTCTGCGCTTCCAATGGGGCACCAGCACGCTGCAGATCGGCGCGAGCATCGGCATCGTCGAGATCAACCAGCATACGGAAAGCGTCGCGACACTGCTGTCGGCTGCCGACATTGCCTGCTACTCGGCCAAGGACGGCGGCCGTAACCGTGTGCAGGTGTACGACCCGGCGAGTGCATCGGCACGCCACCGCGAAATGCGCTGGATGTCCCGGCTGACGAACGCACGTGACGAAGGCCGGCTTGACCTCATGTTCCAGCCGATCGTGCGCATCGCGGGAGGCAAGGCGCGGCCGCACTATGAATTGTTGCTACGGCTGCTGGACGAGAATGGCGCCATGGTCCTGCCGGATGAATTCATCCCGGCTGCGGAGCGCTATAACCTGATGCCGTCGCTGGATCGCTGGGTAGTGGAGAAGGTGCTCCGCGACATCGTGCCGTCCACCCGCGATGGCGTGGAAGAAGCGACCTTTACGGTCGCGATCAATCTGTCCGGCACAACCTTGTCGGATCCGAGCTTCCTGGAATTCCTGGTAGATGCCCTCGAAGCCCACGAGCCGACACCAGGCGCGCTCTGTTTCGAGGTCACGGAGACGGCCGCGATCACCAATCTCGGTCATGCGAGCTACCTGATGCGCGAAATGGCGAGCCGCGGTTGCCTGGTCGCACTCGACGATTTCGGCAGCGGCCTGTCGTCGTTCAACTACCTGCGCACGCTGCCGGTCAACTATTTGAAGATCGACGGCAGTTTCGTGCAGAACGTCGCGAGCAACGCGATCGACCGGAGCATGGTCGAGGCGATTGTGCAGATCGGCAAGGCGATCGGCATCGAGACGGTTGCCGAGCGCGTCGAAACTGCCGAGGTCTTCGAGACTCTGCGTCAGATCGGCGTCGGCTATGCACAGGGCTTCTATTGCGGCCGACCGGCCGCGATCAGCGGATTCCCGCACCGCAAGTAACAAGCGCCCGCGACGCGCGGCGGCTTTACATCTTCATTGACGATATGTTGATTGTCGCCCTCTGGCGACTGCGTATCGTTGTGCGCGCGTTGAATCCCGCCAATAGTGCACTTGAAGTGAAACGCGGCAAACCCGTCGAAAGGCGGGGACGCAAAGCTTCCGGTCTGTCGGCCTCACGGCCCACGATAGCGGGGTTGCCACATGGGCAAGGATGCCAAGCCAGGATTCGCCGTGCGCATTTGCGCGGCAATTGTATTGTTGGTTTCCGTCGCGGCTTTCGCGACCCCTGCAGAGGCAGGGACCCAGGGTTGCAAATGGCGACGATGGCGGATCGTCTGCCCAACCCCAACCCCGACTCCGGCGAACAGGGCGCCGTCCATATCTGGCACGCCAGCGCTATCCATTTTTGTGGGGCAGGCGTACACATTCACGCCCGATGCCTCCGATCCGGATGGCAATCCGTTGACCTTCGCCATTGTCAACCGGCCCGCATGGGCGTCATTCAGCACAGCGACGGGCCGCCTGACCGGAACCCCGGCATCGTCGGCAGTCGGCGACTACGTCGAGATCCGCATCAGCGTCAGCGACGGCCAGTTGAGTGCGTCATTGGCGCCATTCGCCGTCACGGTCACGCAGGGCAATCGTGCGCCGACCATTTCGGGCTCGCCGCCCACTGCAGCGCGTGAAGGCCAGGCCTATGCCTTCACACCGAGCGCCGCTGACGCCGACGGCAACGCCTTGTCTTTCAGCATCGCGAATCTTCCGACCTGGGCCAGTTTCAACGCCGCGAACGGAGCCCTGAGCGGCACACCGGGCATCGGCACGGTCGGTAGCTATTCAAACATCGCAATTCAGGTCAGCGACGGCGTCGCAACGACGGCACTGCTGCCTTTCACGATCACGGTGCAGCAGGCTGCATTGGGCAGCGCCACGTTGTCCTGGCAGCCGCCGACGACCCGCACCGACGGTTCACCGCTGACGAATCTGTCGGGTTACCGGATCCGTTACGGTACGGCATCTGGCAGCTATCCAAACCTGATCGATATCCCGAATGGCGGCCTTACCAGCGCCGTCGTGGAAGGCCTGCCGCCGGCGACCTGGTATTTCGTCATCAGCGCCTACGACACGGCGCGCGCCGAAAGCGTCAATACGTCGCCGGTTTCGAAAACTATCCTGTAATGACGCCGCGGCGCGCCTGAGTCGCGTCAGCGCAATGCCTTCTTGGCGGCCGCCGTGACTCGGGCGCGCAATTGTGCAGTTGGCAGGTGCATCAGATCTTTCGCGATCTCGGCTGTGACCTTCGCTCGCAGGGCCGCAGGCAGGGCCCGGCGTAGGGTCCCGAGAAAACGGGGTTCGGCGATGAGAAACAGCCGGTCGAATGGCGTGGCCTTTGCCACAGCCGCGAACTCGCCGCTAATCCGGCGCGCAAACGCGGTCGCCAGTTCGCGGCGCGGCTTCCGTTCCCCGCCCGTCGCATGGTGGGCAACGGCGCTGCGCCGCCCGGCTGGAGCCCGGGCGCTGGTGAATATGCGCCCCGGCCGATCGGATTTGAGGTCGCGATCATGCAGATGCGCACCGGGGTTTGCGTATTTGCCGATCTGTCGCAGCGCGGTACCTGATCGCAACAGATAGATGCGGGCCTCGGCCTGGTCAGCGACGACGACACAGGTCGGCAGATTTTCTTTCATGGCGACTCCTGACTGATTACCATCATCGCCCAAACACGCCATGACCGATACAACGCAGGACTGGAAGCTGTCCGTCGCCCCGATGATGGATTGGACAGACGATATCTAAATCCTTCATTGCATCAATAACTTGGCGTCTCTGATAAATACTTGTCTCCTCTACGTCTCCTCAAAGCGTTTTATCGATTCGAAATTCCGAAGCCTCCCAGTCGATCAGCGGATTAAGCGACTCCAGAGACAGAGGCGATTCCCGCAAGTTTCAGCGCCCTTGCATCGAACATCCGCGTTGTTTGGCAGTCCAGTTGTCTATTGCGGGCTTCGATCAGACCGTCCGCAAAGTCGCATACCGAGTCCTTAAAGGCAGACCTGCCCAGGCTGCAGTGCCCGGCCAGCCAGCAGGAGACGGCGGTCGGATTGGGCCAGTAATGCCCAGCGAACACACCGCGATACCTCGTCAAGAACAAGCGCGGCGGCAAA
>JANNTO010000244.1:0-6968 GCA_031403675.1 Gammaproteobacteria bacterium
AGTGTAACCCATAACGTTACGGGTTACAAGACAGCTAACGCCAATTGGGTGTGAACATGACGTCATGTTCTACGTCATTTCTGTCACGTATGCATCTTGCCGGGTTGCAAGTCGTTGTACAGCCTCAGGGCGAACTCGATCCAACTGCGGTACAACCGGATCCGACTATCCCACAGTCAGGCCGGCGTCTTGCGGTGTTAACCTGTCACATCCGGTACCGGAGATCCATCTTGCGCAGCCGACTTGCGTCGCTGGTGATCTTGCCCGCGCTACTCCTGGTCGCGTGCGCGACGGGCCGTACTCCAGATCTCAAGCTCCTGTACCAGGTCCACGCGGCCGATGATCGCCGCGTGCCGATCGTGCTCATCCCCGGAATGCTCGGATCCCGGCTCGCCCACCGCGACACGGGGCTGGAGGCATGGCCCGGCAGCACGCGCAAGCTCCTGACCAGCCGCTATCTGGACCTGGCGCTGCGCATCGATCCGGTGACGCTCGAGCCGCTGGACGATGGCCTGGTTCCCAGCGGCCTGTTCGACGCGGCGATCGGTCAGGACTTCTACGGCCGAATCGTCACGGCATTGCTTGAAGTCGGGGGCTATCAACTGAGTCGTCCCGACCAGCAGGTCGTGCAGCAACGGGCGCGCTTGTACGTCTTCACCTACGACTGGCGCCAGGACATTGTCGCGACGGTGACCAAGCTGGATGAGTTCATCGAGGGAATCCGCCGCGACTACGGCGACCCGAAACTGCGCGTGGACGTGATCGCGCACAGCATGGGTGGCTTGATCGTGCGCTACTACCAGCGCTACGGCACTGACGATGTGCTGGACGGCAATAGTTTTCCAGTGACCGGCGTGGGCGCGGCGAAACTGCGCCGCGTCGTGATGCTGGGTGTGCCGGCCCAGGGCGCGACGTTCGCGATCCACAGGTTCCTCAACGGTTATCAGGTTGGCATCTCGCGCCTGCCGACCGAGGGTGTGGCGACGATGCCTGGCCTGTTCGCGTTCTTTCCGCACCCGGCGGTGGACTGGGTTGCAGCCGTGGATGGCAGTCCGCTCAAGCTTGATCTGTTTGACGTTGGGCTCTGGCGCCGTTTCGGCTGGTCCATTTTCGACCGCCACGTGCAGCGGCGCACCGCGCGGGAGCTTGGCGTCTGGCCGGAGCAAGCCGTATTCGAACGCTGGTTCGAAAAGCGGCTCGAGCGCGCGCGGCGCTTCGCCTGGTCGCTGATGGTGTCAACCGGCGACGCGAATCGCGGCGAATCATTGAACGCCGGCGGCGACTGCCTGCCCACTCCGCGGCGGCTCGTGGTCGAAGAGGTGGGCGGCGAATCGCTGGCACGATTGCGGCCCGAGCAAATTGTCCGGCCTGTGCCGGGCGTCGATTACGAATTGCTGATGTACGAGCCAGGCGACGGCAGCGTCACACGCTCATCGCTGCTCGCTCACCAGAATATGGACGCCTCGGTGCCACGACATGAATATTCAAGTGCCGGACTCGCACGCGCTGTTTTTGTCTGCGAACAGCACGATGCGCTGACCGGCAACATCAGCCTGATCGACAACCTGCTGCTGTTCCTGCTTGACGCCGACTGACGGTAGGCGTCAGCGCGCGAGGCTCGCGGCCGCGTCCACGTAGGCACAATATTCGCAGTCCTCGCCGGACTGCGGGATTACGCTGCCCGCGACCGTTGCGACCGCACGGCGAAAGGTATCGAGCACCCAGGCATCGTCGCCGTCATAGGGCACCATCGTCGTCGTGAATCGCAGCGTGTCTGCGAACTGGCCGGCGCGCGAATCACCGTTCGCATACACGAACCAGCCCCGGTCGCTGACCTCGAAGCCCTGGTGCCGCACCAGAAACTGGTAGACGTCCATCTGCCGCTGGTAGGACGGGTACAAACCCGCAGTGGACGGCATTTCCGCGCGCGACGTCGCCTTGTAGTCGGCGACGATCAGCTCCCCCGAACCGGCCTGCCACAGGTCGTCGATCGCGCCAAACAGGGTCCAGCCGGTCTCGTCATCGAGCCAGCGCACGCCGGTGAAATTGTGCCGCCAATGGTTGAGTTCCGGATGGGCGAAAGGGATGGCGTCGAGCCCCGCTTCCTCGAACAACGGATGTGGCTCGCCGGCCGCACGGTAGCGGTCGAACTCCGCTTTCATCAGGGAATCCACGGCATTATTGAGCGTGAAAGGCGGTCCGCTTGGGCGCCGGATGGCGCGTGCCACGTCGAGATAAAGACAGCGCGGGCATTCGACGAACAGATCGATCTTGGAGCGGCTGAGTTGACGGCGCTGCAGCGAGCGACTGGATTTCATGGCCCCTCGTGAGAGGCCGCCGCGCCGCGATTGTGTGCTGGACTAACCCGCTGTGGGATTGGATTCACCCGACCGTGGCGCGGCGGGCCATGCCAACAATGCCGCGTCAGGCGGTCCAATATCAAGTGCCGTCGATGCAGGCGGCGCGCCGAGACGAGTGTCTGGCAAGGCCAAGCGGCACTTTTTGGCGCCCGAGTGCATCTAAGATCCATCGGTACGGTACCGTTCATTGCCCCGAAGAGGCGATCCAATGATGCTCACACAACGCACCTGGCCTGGCTGCTGGCGCTCCCCTGCGACGGCCTTGCTGTTTCTGCTGGTTTCGCCACTCGCAGACGCAAACGAAAGACCCGCTTCGCAGATTGCCAGTGCGGTCGCACAGCTGCGCCAGTCGGTGGGGTTGTGGAGTGTCACGACCACCCGGTTCGGCGAGGACGGCGTGGTCGCCGGGGTCGCATCCGGCACTTATCGCTTCGACTGGATTGTGCCGGATCGCGTGATCGCCGGTCGTTCCGATATTCCGGACTGGAAGCAGAGCTCCGGCATCCTGTTCTATGTGAACGAGCGCCGCTCGACCATCGAAATGGCATCTGTTGGTGCTGACGGGCAGTTGTGGGTGATGACCGGACCTACCGACGGTGAGACCCGTTCCACGTCGCCGACGCCGCTCGCCGACGGACGCACGATGACGATGCGCTTCACGCGCAACACCATCACGCCCGATCGCTTCGAATCGCGGATGGAAGTCAGCCTGGATGGCGGTGATAGCTGGAAGCCCGGCAACCACCAGTTGTTCGTGCGTGCCGCCGAGAACGGCGGTAGCGGCGGCGGGCTGCGCTACCGCAAGCGGCCGCAGCAATACATCCCGCTAACCTGAGACTAAAAGGGGACATCTCCCTTTTCCCGAAGGATCCAAGGAAAAAGGAGATGTCCCCTCTCTAGCGCTGCGGCGGCACCAGCAGCACCGGCACCGTGGACGCGCGCACGATGCCCTCCGCGACGCTGCCGACCAGCATGTTGTAGACGGCACCATGGCCGTGACTGCCGAGCACGATCAGGTCCGCCGGCAGCCGCTTCGATTCCGCAATCACGGTCGCAACGGTCGCGCCCTGTAACTGCAACGCAGTCGTCTCCACGCTCCTGGAACGCAGGCGCTCGGCCAACTGCTGCAAATGCAGATGGCTGGCGTGGTGTTCAGCGGCGACCTGGCCGCGTACCACGTCGGGGCCGGCCTCATAGCCGACGAAAGCTGGATCCGGTGGCGCCACGTATACGAGCCAGACCTGGGCGGGGAAAGTTGCCGCCATCCGCACCAGCGTTTCCAGCACCTGCTCCGTCACCGGCGAGAAATCGATCGGCGCAAGAATTTTCATGTTGCCGGCTCCGCTGCCTGCTGCGTCTGCAGCAATGGTATTTCGCGCTTCAGCACCTCCACATAGGCGCGCGTGAAGCGCGCCGCCGACTCGCGCGACAGGTGCGACCACTCGGGCACCTGGAGATTGCGCATCTCCTCGTGGTCCTCGAAATGGATGCCGAGAGCGCCGGTTTCCCGCAACAACCGATCCCACGTTGTCATGCGCGGCGCAGAGCGCTGTTCATGTTCGTAGTACAGCTCCGCCGATGGCGAGCGGATGAATACCACCTCGCCTCCACGCGCACGGATTTTTTTCACGGCATCCACTGCGTCGTTGCACGCTCGGCTGATGCCCCCTTCATCCATCGGCTTGCCGTCGAAGGGCCCCCAGGCCAGGCGTGCGTGCTCGCGAAGCCGCTGGTCCGTTTCGATCCTTCCCCATAGAAACGTCTGGCGGTCCGCGGACGTTTCCCACAACTTCCAGACATCCAGATAGGGGCGCCTGAAGCCGTCACGATCCGGGATGTCAACGCGGTCGATCAAGGTGCTCAGCGTATACGCGCTGTCCAGGAAAGCGAGGTGACGCGACAGATAAAGCCCGACCGGATGTCCGAATCGTTCTGATGGCGATTGTTCTTTCCAGTAATCGACCACGCCTGCGAATTCAGGAATGCCGAGCCAATCGCCAAAGAATATGTCGGGCGTGACACCCACGACCAGTAAGCCCTTGAAATCCGGGTCAGCAGCCAGTTCCGCAAGCATGGGCCTCGGGTTCGTGCCGGCGAGCGCCAGCTGGATCGGCCTGCGGCCCGTCAACTCCTCCCAGACCCCGAGGTCGGTGTCGAACAGGATGCGCGACGAGCCGATGATCACGACGCCGTCGTGATCACCAGCGGCGAGCTTGCGCCGCTCGACTGCCCAGTGCGACTTGCTGTCGTCGAGGTCGCCCGCGCGCAGGCCCAGCGAGCGCATCCTCCATTCCCAGGCAGCGGTGGCCGCCACCACCAGCACCAGCACGAGCCAGCCGATCGCGGCGAGACGCGTCACCGGGATCTCGCGCCTCGTCACTTCATCCTGTTCATGGACCTTCGTCATTGTTGTCGCCTAGAACTGGAAGTAGATGAACGCCTGGCCGGAGCCCTGCGCAATGATCACGGCAAACAGCATAACCGCGAGCACCAGGCCGGTGAGCCACCACGGCGCGCGCGAGACCACGCCCTCGAGTGTGCGCTTGCGCATCAGCCAGTGGATCGCAACGATGCCCGTTACGATCACGCCGGTCTTGATCATGAAGATCGTCGGCAGCACCGCCGCCGGCTCGGTCGCGAGCCCGAACATGCCTTGCAGGATCCGTGCGGCGCCCGGAAAATCCTCCGCCCGGAAGAACACCCAGGTGATGTTGACCAGGAAATAGGTCAGCAGTGCGAGTGCAAACCGGTTCCAGGCGCTGGCGGGATCGCCAGTGATGCCGGTCTTCTCGCGAATCCAGCGTTCGCCCGCGAGATAGAGTCCATGCAGGCCGCCCCAGACCACGAAGGTCCAGCTCGCTCCATGCCACAGGCCGCCCAACAGCATCGTGGTCATGAGGTTCGCATAGGTGCGCACTTCGCCCTTGCGATTGCCGCCCAGCGGCACGTACAGGTAATCGCGCAGCCAGGTGGACAACGAGATGTGCCAGCGGCGCCAGAAATCCGAGAATCCGATCGCCGCGTACGGCATGTTGAAGTTGTCCGGCAACGCGAAGCCCAGGCACAACGACGCGCCGACCGCCACGGTCGAGTAACCGGCGAAATCGCAGAAGATCTGGCCCGAGAACGCCAGCGTGCCGAGCCAGGCGTCTGCGAAGCCGACCGCGCCAGTGGCCGCGAACACGCGATCGGCCGAGCTGGCAAGTCCGCTGTCCGCGATGACGACCTTCATGAACAGGCCAAGGATCATCAGACCGAGACCCCACAACATCTGGTCACGCGTCGCCTGTCGCGGGTTTTCGAACTGCGGCACCAGCTGGGTCGGGCGCACGATCGGGCCGGCAACCAGGTGTGGGAAGTAGGTGACGAAGAGCGCGTAGTTGAGCGGCGACTCGATTGGCTTCGAGCGGCCGAGGTACACGTCGAGCGTGTACGACAGCGTGACGAAGGTATAGAACGAGATGCCGATCGGCAGGATGATGTTCCACTCCGGTGGCACCCAGACGATGCCGAAGCTGGCCATCAGCGCCTGCCAGTTCTGCAGCAGGAATTCGCCGTACTTGAAGAAGCCGATGAAACCGATGTTGACGGCGACCGAAATTACGAGCCACGAGCGCCGGTGCGCCTTGCCCTTGTCACGCGCGGCGTAGATTCCGCGCGCGATGAACCAGTCCACGATCGTCGACGCCCACAGCAGGATCACGAACGGCGGATTCCACGCCGCGTAGAAGATGTAGCTCGCAATCAGCAGGTTGACTTTCTTCGTCGTCCACGAGAACGGCAACCGGTGTAGCAGCAGCACCACCGCGAAGAACACGATGAACGTGAGCGAATTGAATACCACTGCGCGGAGCCTTCAGGTTTTTCGTTCTTGGCCGGCGGAGTATACCGATTGTTGTTACTGTGCCGATCAAGGGCGTAGATTCGCCAACTTGTACCGCCCCCGGGGATGCCGATGACCAGCCGATTTACCGCAGCGCTTGGGTGCGCTCTGCTGTGCCTTGCGCCGATTTCAGCCGTTGCGGACAGCCGTCACCCACTCGATCCGCTTTCCTGGCAGGAGCAATGGGCGGTTCTCGAAGTCCTGCTGGCCGCCGGCAAGCTTGATGCGGACACCACCTTCAATCGCATCGCGCTGAAACCGCCAGCAAAGAACGGCATCTGGTCGTACCAACCCGGCATGGCGATATCGCGCCAGGCGGAGGCATATGGCCGCCAGGGTACCCAGGTGTTCGAGGCCGTCGTGGATCTGGACCGCAACAGCGTCACCGCATGGAAGGCGATCGAGGGTGTGCAAGCTGCCTTTCTGGAAAAGGATTTCAAGCCGGACCTGATTGATGAACTGAAGAAGCGGCCGGAGTTCCTCGAGGCGCTGCGCAAGCGCGGCATCCAGAATCCATTGTTCGTGGATTGCACCGCCCTCCCGCTCGGATACCTTGGCGAGCAAGAGTATGCGAACCGGCGCATCGGAATGCTGCACTGCCGATCGCCGCAAGGCGTGCGCAACGGCTGGCCGCGGGGCATCGAAGGCGTGGTCGTCATGCTCGATATGGACAGCAAGGAGATCCTCGAGATTACCGATGAGTCGGCGGTGCCAGTCCCAGAGAC
>JANNTO010000245.1:0-6186 GCA_031403675.1 Gammaproteobacteria bacterium
TTGCGCCATCGCGGTTCGATGTTCGGCGACGGCGCCAACGCGTTCGAGAGCGATTCCGTGACGATGTACGACGCGATTCTGCATTACGATACCGAGATGTGGCGGGTCGCGGTGAACGCCAGCTATTTCACCGACGAAATCTTCGTGGATCGATGCAGCAGCACTTCGAACTGTTTCTACGGGACGCGGCGACTGATCACGGGCAGCGTGACGCGCAAGTTCTGATCGCCACGACCGTGAGGGCGGCGTTACTGATTCTCGGCCTCGCGCTGGGTGGCCACGCCAGTGCGGAGCCCGTCGCCCCGCTGCCCTTCGATCACATCCTGCGCTACGACGAACTGACCACGCTCCTGCACCAGTGGGCGGATGCACGCCCCAATCTCGTGCAGCTCGAAAGCATCGGCACGACGCCGCAGGGCCGCCCGATCTGGTTTCTTACGTTGACCAACGACGCAACCGGGCCGGCGCAGGAAAAGCCCGCGTTGGTCGTCGACGGCAACATGCACGCCACCGAATGGGCGGGCGGCGTGGCGGCGCTGCACTTTGTCCGCAAACTGCTCGAGACCTATGGCAGCGACGAGCGCGTGACGCGCCTGCTTGACACGCGCACGATCTATGTCCTGCCACGCATGACGCCCGATGGCGTCGACGCGACCCTGGATCAGGGCCGATTCATCCGCTCCGTCGATCGGCCCTATCCGAGCGCCGCCCCGCTGCCCGGAATCCATCCGCGCGATGTCAACAGCGACGGCCGAACGTTGTTCATGCGCTTTCGCGACCCGAACGGACCGTGGAAGCCTTACGCGCGCGATCCACGTCTGCTCGTGCCACGGACCCCCGATGAGACGGGCGGCGACTACTGGCGCGTGCTGCCGGAGGGCTTGATCGAGGGATACGACGGCGTCACGATTGCCAATGAGCCCGAGCACGAAGCACTCGATTTCGGCGCCAACTTTCCGTCCGATTTAGGGACGACGGCCAGCCAGACCGCTGGCACGCACCCCACATCGGAGCCGGAGGTCGCGGCCTATGTGGCCGCGATCGCGCGCCGCCCCAACATCGTCGCGCACGTCACCTGCCACACTTTCGGCGGGCTGGTGCTGACACCGCCGGTGAATGTCAACGAGCAGTTGCCCGATTCGGATCGGCTCGTGTACGAAACGCTCGCCGGGCAGGCGGCTGCCCTGACCGGGTACCGCGCGATTTCGTACCTTGACCTGCGCAGTGTGGGTCGTGAGCGTCAAATACCGAGTGCGTTCGGCTGGCTCTACAACCGGCGCGGTATTTACTCGTTCATCACCGAGTTCTGGAATCCGATGAAAGCAGCCGGCATCGACCTCGGGAACAGCACCGAATCCGCTTGGCTGTGGGGGTTTCACCCGGTCGAGGACGAGCTCAAGCTCCTGCGCTGGAGTGACCAGAATCTGGGCGGCGACGGATTTGTCACCTGGCGACCGTTCAATCATTCGCAGCTGGGGCCGGTGGAGATCGGGGGGTTCGACCTGATCCGTTACTGGTTCAACGTCCCCTTCGATCGCCTCGAAAAGGAAGTCGCGCCGCACAGCGAGTGGCTTATCCAGCTTGGCCTCGCGACGCCGCGGCTTTCTATCCGCTCGTTTACTGCCGAACCGGCTGGCGAGAACCTGTGGCGATTGCAGCTAGTCGTCGAGAACAGCGGCTGGCTCCCGACCAACGGATCGCAGCAGGCGCTCGATCAGCTGGTCGTCGGTGGCGTATCGGTGGAGCTCCGTTTGCCGGCCGGGGCGCGGCTGATCGAAGGAGAATCTTCGCAGCAGCTCGGTCAACTCGCGGGACGCACCGCACAACGTTCGACGGCGAGCTGGTGGGGATACACACCGGGCACACTCGATCGCGCGTTCGCCGACTGGATCGTCGCGGCGCCCGCCGGCACGTCATTCACCGCCAAGGCGAGCCACGAGCGTGCCGGAAGCGCTCGTGCCGAACTGGTGCTCGGCGCGAAGACAGAGTGAGTTCGGAGCAGCAGCATGAATAAGCGTTTCATCGTTCCCCTTCTGGTCTCGGGCATGCTCGCGACCGCGCCCGCGTTCGGTGACTCGAAGGAAATGGTCATTGAGATTTACCGCGTTGCACCCGGGAAGCACGAGGAGTTCCTGCGCCAGATCGCCCTCTATGACCGCGCGAACGGCGAGGCAGGCCTGCCGCCACGGCAGCTGTTCGTGCACCAGGGCGGGGCAGCGTGGGACTTCGTAATCCTGCAGCCCGCGCATCACACGGACGAGGAGAGCGAGAAGCTGGACGCAGCGTTCAAGAAGCTCGGCATCCCGCAGGGCGCGAAGTTCTTCGTTAGCTTCCGTCAGCTGATCGCCGAGCACACGGACACGAACGTCGAGGCCACGACGGCGGCCGAATACCTGAAGAAGCTGGACTGAGGCTCGACTCCACGTGCCGGCAGCTTGACCCGCTCGTCATCGGCGAAGCAGAGCGAAAGAAGCGCTGCGCGATCGGGTTGGGGCGATCAGCGAGGCGGAGGCGTTGGCGGAACTGGCCAGGTCGGTGGCACAGTTGAGGGCGATTGAGAAGTCAAGGCAGCTAAAAAAGGCAGCTAGTCACAAGACCATTGCTACCAATTACTCTAGAGAGAGTTGTTCTTGCGGTGGCTGAACCACAGTTATCTCGGTTACCTCAATTAGTCTCGGCTGTTCGTTCGCTAGCGACTCGTAATTGCCGCTGACGCGAATTTGAGCGTCGAGAATGCTTCGAACAAGTCCGGCGTGTTCCAGATCGTATATGCATCGAATGGCGCCTGCACCACGGACGCGGCGAATCTCGAATCGCCGAGCATCAAGATCTATTTCACGCACCACGCCTTCAAAAGTCCCTGATCCACTAGTGCGAAGCGGCTTGTCCAGCGCCTGGCTCAAGATTCTTCTGGACTGAACCGTTAGCACGCCAGGGTCAACATCATGTGGCTCCGGTCCAATCAAGGACACCCGATCAATACCTCTGCGGCCAGTCGGCGCCAACCGACTTGCGGCGACCATTACGGTGTCTCGAAACGCGGGATCCGGGAATTCATTCCTAATTGAATCATCTATCTCATGCTGGCCGACATAGCGCGCCACGGTGGCAAGACTTCGTACCGCGGATCGGACGGAAGCATAAATGTGGTCCGAGGCTCCGGGAATAGACGTTTGACCAGCAACACGGACTTCATTTGGAGACGGCACGCGGACGCCAACGATAAGGCTGCCATGCGCAAGTCCGGCCAGATGAGGATCAAGCTCGGCAGGCCAGCGTAGGCGCTTTTCACTGGTCAAGCCAACGATCGACTTGGCGATGCCGCGAATCTCTCTCTGAAGGTCTGAGAAGACAGAGGCAACTATACCTACCGTAGGGTCTCTCTGCGTAAGCGCCGGTCCCGAAAAGCGAGCCACGAGATCGGAACTGTCGGCTAGGTGAGCAAATGCAAATTCGTCTTCATAAAGTTGTGTCAAAAGTGCCAGGTACGGTGTCGCCACTTCACTAGGATCACCACGATGCTGCTTCGCAAGCAACTGTGCGGCAGCTAGTTGCTCATGAATAATGCGTGCCTTTGCCTCTACTGCTGCGATCCACATACCCATTAGAGCAGCCTCAGAATGCCCTTGTGGTCGTTTGGGTTGAGTCCCTTAAGGTGCGCATTCTTCAATCCAATATACTGAAAGAACTCACTGAAATCATTTCGTCCAGGAAGATTAATCCAGAAATGCACCGAATACTGCGACATTAAACGATTCTGGTGGTTCTGCATGTACTGAAATCCTTGCCACTGCGTCGCGACGCTTGCTGTTCGCAGATCAAGGACCACATCGATATCAGCAGGATCATCCTTATCCGTAACAAAACTACCGTCAAATAGGATTGGATCGAGAAAAACTGTGCGCACCTCTCCGACATAGAAACTGCGAAACTGACGCAATAGTTGTTTCCGATGGGGGTTCCAGGCAAATTGGGATTCAATGTCAGGAAGAGTGCAGTCATGCACACCCCTCGGAAGCAGACCGTGAGCGCTCAATTGCGGAATTGGCACGGTAACAGAATACTCACCTGCGCAAGCAACACGGATGGCACGAGCCTAGACAATCGTGCGACCTATCATGGTCTTGATCAACTCCTTGCGATCGAGGCGTTTGCCTCCAACAATGACTTCGCTGAAAGTATTGTCGACCACCCTTTCTATCCGCCTCATAGCGTGCACATGAATGCCGAACTCTTGGGGTCGTTGAGCTGTCCACACTATCGCCGGGGTTGAGGCCCATATCGCATAGGTGCAGCCTGCATACTCTGCGTCGTCCAAATTGATACTCCTATCCGGTTCTTCGTACTTGGTTGTTCTCTCAAAGCTGTCGTGTAACGGCTGTAGCGGGGTCGAGACAATTGGGCCCCGACTCCAAGTGCTGTCACGTCCGCAATTGCCGCAGAAGTGCTTTCGGTGAGGCGTAGTTGCAAAGTCGCCAAGGTCAAGGTGCGGATAGCCGCATGTCGAACAATCAATGCAGTCCATCTTGCGACCAGCTTCCAAAGAACGGACGAACTCGAACGCGGCTGGGGGTGTGATGTTGACGCGAGTGATGTCCTCGCTACCGAATAGACCGAGATCATGGCTGTAAAGTATCGAGATCGCCGGAAAATCACGGTCTACAGTCTTCGGTTCTCCGGCGACTGGGCGCACGTGGACGTGAATACGCGGAGGTCGATTCTTTACTTGTGCAGTCGACAGAGCGGCCGGCATTGAGCACCAGACACCCACCTCGTCGAATTCAGCAAGATTCAAGGTTAGTGGCGCGACAACATAGTTCATGAGCTGCGCGTGATTGGCGCAGCGCATCTCGCCGAAAGTATCAAACGCTTGTAGGTCGGCCTTGGCTCCCCAATGTGTTTGATGGGTTCGACACCACCAACGTTCGGTGCCCATCCTGAATTTCCCAGCGTGCACGAAATCACACGGCAGTTGAGCGTCATCCCCGCCTTTGCCGGGAAATCGACCAAGTAATGCGGGAGAGAATACAGCGATGTTGCCTAGAGTTCGTCCATATGACCAACATATGGAGTGTTCTTCCGTATCGGTAACGTTTGGATCGGGCGTTGCTGGTTGCTCAACACCAATCTTCTCGAGGTACATTTTTTTTGCGGCCATCCCTGGTTGATTCGTCCATTCGCATCGCCACAATTCGATGCTGCCAGAATCCTTGTCTAGTCGGCGTTCAATGAACATGACCCTACTCTATCTTAGGAAGTCGCAAACCGTTGCCCGCATACATTTGAGAGTGCGTAGGGAGTTGTACTTGTGCGGGCTCCGAACGCCACACCCGGGTAAACCTCGCGCTATTCATAACCCGTATACCCAATTCCCCCCAACCATCGTCCTTTCAATCGGAATCGACACCAGCGTCATCGGATCCTCGACCAGCGGATCCCGGGCGAGCACCGCCAGATCCGCCAACTTTCCCGGCTCCATTGACCCTTTGAGATGCTCCTCGAATGACGCATGGGCGCCATTCAAAGTCGCCACGCGCAGCGCTTCCTCCACGCTGATCTTCTGCCGCGCCCCCCACGCCTTACCTCTGATGTCCGTCCGCGTGACCATGGATTGCAGCGCCATCATCGGCTCGAAGGGCCCGGGCGGATAATCCGAAGCGAGCGTCGGCCGGATGCCCGCATCCAGGAACGAACGCAGCGCGAACATTGAGTCCAGCCGCTCCTCACCGTACTCCACCATCTTCTCGCCGTGGAAATACACATAGGTCGAGAAAGGTGTCGGAATCACGCCGAGCGCAGCCATGCGCCGGACAATCTCGTCGTTGATCACCGTGCAGTGTTCGATGCGGTAGCGCGGGTCACGCTTCGGCATCTCGCGCTGCAACCGTTCGTACACGTTCAGGACCTTTCCGATCCCGACGTCGCCATTCGCATGAATGCCGATCTGCCATCCGGCTTCGTGCGCCTTGCGGGCGAGCGGGTACAGTTCGTCCTCGTCGGCCACAATCATGCCGAAATCGTTCGGTCGGCCGACATAGGACTGCGAGAGCCGGGCCGTGCGTTCCGAGATCGAACCGTCGCAGGTCATCTTCATGCCGCCGACGCGCACCCAGTCGTCGCCGAGGCCGGATCGCACGCCGGCGCCAATCATGGCGTCGATGTGCGCATAGCCGATCATGCAGTTGA
>JANNTO010000246.1:0-2575 GCA_031403675.1 Gammaproteobacteria bacterium
CTTCGAGCCGCAGCGCCAGCTCGAATAGCGGGTTGTGCCCCTGCCCGAGCTTCGCGAGCACCTGGTGGCACATCTCGCGGATGATCGTCGCCCGCGGGTCGAAGTTCTTGTACACGCGATGGCCAAAACCCATCAGGCGCACGCTGCTTGCCTTGTCCTTCACGCGTGCCAGGAATTCCGGCACATGGTCCACGTCGCCGATCTTTTCCAGCATTTCGACCACCGCCTCATTGGCGCCGCCGTGCGCGGGACCCCAGAGCGCGGATACGCCGGCCGACATCGCCGTATAAGGATTGCAGCCGGTGCTGCCGGCGAGCCGTACGGTCGAGGTGCTCGCATTCTGCTCATGGTCGGCATGCAGGATGAACAACAGGTCGAGTGCCTTCGCATGCAGCGGGTCCATCTGGTAGGACTCGCAGGGCACGGCAAAGAACATGTGCAGCATGTTCGCGCAGTAGTCGAGGTCATTGCGCGGATAGACGAAGGGCTGGCCGAGGGCATGTTTGTAAGCCGCGGCAGCGATGGTCGGGAGCTTGGCGATCATCCGGTGCGTGAAAATCTCGCGGTGACGATCGATACTGATGTTGGTCGAGTCGTGATAGAAGGCCGCGAGCGACGCGACGATGGTCGCGACCATCGCCATCGGATGCGCATCGTGATGGAAACCGCGGTACAGGCGCCGCAGCCACTCGTTCAACATCGTGTGGCGCGAGATCGAGCGCGTGAATGCCGCAAGTTCGGCCGCGTTCGGCAACTCGCCCTTCTGCAGCAGGTAAGAAACCTCGAGGAACGAACTGTGCTTCGCCAGCTGCTCGATCGGGTAGCCACGATAGAGCAGCACGCCCGCGTCGCCGTCGATGTAGGTGATGGCGCTCGCGGTCGACGCGGTCGCCATGAACCCCGGGTCATAGGTAAAAACGCCGTGGTCCTTCCACAGCGTGGTGATGTCGACGACATCAGGGCCGACCGAGCCTGGCAGCGCGTCGAGTTCGCTCGACTTGCCGGTCGCGAGATTCGTCAGCTGGTACTTTTTCTTGCTCATCGTGTTCCCGCGTGGAGCGTGTCATGCAGCACCGCGGGAATCAAGGCTGTGATCGACGCTTGGCCTAGAATGCCCGGATGGCCGCGCCGATCGCAATTTACGTACACCTGCCCTGGTGCGTGCAGAAGTGCCCGTACTGCGATTTCAACTCGCATGCGCAGCCGGCCCGGATCCCGGAAGACGACTACATCGCGGCATTGCTTGCAGATCTCGAAGGCGATATCGATCTCGCCGCCGGGCGCGCGGTCGGCAGCGTCTTCCTCGGCGGCGGCACACCGAGCCTGTTCAGTGTCAATGCGATCGCGGCACTACTTGGGGGTTTGCGGGCGCGGCTGGAGTTTGAGAGCGGCGCTGAGGTGACGATGGAGGCCAATCCCGGGACGATTGAGCACGGTCGTTTCGCGGGTTACCGGGCCGCGGGCATCAACCGCGTATCGCTCGGCGCGCAGTCCTTCGATGCTGACGCGCTCAAGGCGCTGGGTCGCATTCACGGTCCCGGTGAGATCGGCGCCGCGGTCGCGGAACTCGCCACCGCCGGTATCGCCAACTTCAATCTGGACCTGATGTACGCACTGCCGGGACAAACACGGGCGCGGGCTGTGGCCGACCTCGAGGCAGCGCTCGCGCTCCAACCGGAACATCTTTCGCATTACCAGCTGACGCTCGAGCCCGGCACGGCCTTCTACCACCGCCCACCGGTGCTGCCAGACGACGAGCTCGCCTTCGAGATGCAGCAGGACTGCCAGGCGCTGCTCGCCGCGGCCGGCTTCGGGCAGTACGAAGTCTCAGCCTATGCCCGTCCCGGCCGGCAATGCCGGCACAACCTGAACTACTGGCGCTTCGGGGACTATCTCGGCATCGGCGCGGGCGCCCATGGCAAGGCAACCGTCGGTGGCATGATCACCCGCACCGAAAAACCGCAATCACCGCGCGACTATCTGCAGCGGCGCGGGGTGACCGGTGCGGTCCGCCGGCGCGTGCCGGCGGCAGAGCTGCCATTCGAGTTCATGTTGAATGCCTTGCGGCTGAACGAAGGCTTCACGCTGGCCGGTTTCGAGGAGGCGACAGGCCTGCCGGCCGCCACCATTTTGCCCCGGCTCGCCGAACTGGCCAGTCGGCGCCTGCTGGCGCAAGAGGGCAACCGCTACCGGCCGACCGAACTCGGATTTCGCTTCCTGAACGAGCTGCAGGCCGGATTTCTGCCCGACGAAACCGGTGGTCCTGACGCCCGGGAGTTGTACACAGCGCCTTCGCGCTTCGTGCCGGAGAGGGACTTTCGACACATTGTTACCAAGATGCCTTAACAGGAGCCTGATAAGTCTTTGTTTTATATTGGGTATATGCTCTGGTTAAAATTTAATCAATCCATCATATATGCGCGAATGCGCGAATGGCGGATCGCGGGCGGCCCTGCCATCCACAGAGTTATCCACTCAATTTGTGGATAAGCAGAAAATCCTCGCAGATTCGCTGACTTAGCAAGCACCGGCGCCGTGTTCCGGGGGTCGTCTTGCCTGCCGCCGGGTGTCCCGA
>JANNTO010000247.1:0-19373 GCA_031403675.1 Gammaproteobacteria bacterium
GCATCCGCCTGCCGCAGGTTGTCCTCTCCATAGTTGACCGGCCCCCGGTAGTGGCTGGACAACAGGAAGGCGCGCAACACTTCGGGACGCAGCCGCGGCAGCACCTCACGCACCGTGAAGAAATTGCCGAGCGACTTCGACATCTTCTCGTCGTTGATCCGCACGAAGCCGTTGTGCATCCAGACGTTGGCAAATGGCGCGTCACAGGCGGCGCAACTCTGCGCAATTTCATTTTCATGGTGCGGAAACATCAGGTCCATGCCGCCGCCATGAATGTCGAAATGTTTGCCGAGCAGCGCGATCGCCATCGCCGAACATTCGATATGCCAGCCCGGTCGGCCCGCGCCCCACGGCGAATCCCAGGCCGGCTCATCCGGCTTGGCGCGCTTCCACAGCACGAAGTCGAGCGGATCGCGCTTGGTTTCATCGACTTCGACGCGCGCCCCGGCGCGCAGATCCGCCAGCTTCTTGCCGGACAGGCGGCCGTAGTTTTCGAACCTGGCGACTGAATAGAGCACGTCGCCACTGCTGCCGACATAGGCAAAGCCGCGTTGCACCAACTTCTCGATCATCCGCACAATGGCCGGCAAATGTGTCGTCGCGCGCGGCTCGTGATCGGGCTTTTCCAGCCCGAGCGCGGCGAAATCCTCGTCCATCGCCTGGATGAACCGGTCGGTCAGCGCCTCGAAGGCCTCGCCGCGCTCGCGCGCGCGCTGGATGATCTTGTCGTCGATGTCGGTGATGTTCCGCACGTAGGTTACTTCGAAGCCGCTGGCGCGCAGCCAGCGCCGCACCACGTCGAATGCAATCTGCGAGCGGGCGTGCCCCACATGGATGTAGTCATAGACGGTCATGCCGCAGACATACATTCCCACCCGGCCGGGCTCGATCGGCTTGAATGGCTCCTTGTGGCCGGTCAGCGAATTGTGAATCTGCAGCATGGCCGTCAGTCCTTGCGCAGGCCCGCTGCGTTTTCAAGCCGCGTCCGCACCAGGGCCGCGGGAATCGCCGGCAGCAACGCCGCCAGTTCAGGGCCGTCATGACGGCCGGTCAGCGCGATGCGCAGCGGCATGAAGAGCGCCTTGCCCTTGCGGCCGGTGCGCGCCTTCAACTGCTGTGCCAGTCGCCCGAGATCGGCGCCAGTCTCGGCAAACGCCGACAACGCGGCCGTGAAAAATTCGCGGCCCGCCTCGTCGATCACGGCCTGCTCTGCGGGCGCAAGCGCCGCAAGCTCGCCGCCGAGCACCGCAAGCCAATCCGCGGCATCGCGTGGCAGCAACAGATTGCCCTGCAGCAGGGCGGCCAGAGCCACGCGCTCGGGACGCGGCCAATCGGCCGGGAATTCGCCGGCGAGCCAGTCTGTCACCTGCTCCGCATCGAGGCGGCGGACCGCCTCACGCTGCCAGTGATCGAGCTGCACCGGATCGAAGTGGGCCGGCGCGCGCCCGAGATGATCCGCGTGAAAATGACGCGCGAATTCCGCCGGCTGCACCCATTCGTCAGGCGCACCGTGGTGGCCGAGTCGCAACAGATAGTTGCCGAGCGCCGCTGCGAGGTATCCCTGCCGACGCAGTTCAGCGACCGTGACACTGCCGCGACGCTTGGACTGCGGCGCACCGCCGGCATCGAGCAACAGCGGCAGATGGCCATAGCGCGGCGCCCGCAGGCCCAGCGCACTGAGCAACAGCAGCTGGCGCGGTGTATTGCTCAGGTGATCGTCGCCCCGCAAGACCTGCGTGATGCCCATCAGTGCATCGTCCACGGCATTGCAAAAGAAAAACACCGTCCCGCCAGCGGCGCGACGTACCAGGAAATCACCGAGCTGCGCCGATTCGACGGCCTGGGGTCCGCGCACCAGGTCGTCAAAGCGAATGGTCTGGTCTTCAGGCACGGCGAATCGCAGGCCAGGCTGACGGCCGGCCGCAAGCCGCGACGCCCGCGCCGCGGCATCGAGGCTGCGGCAGGTGCCCGGATAACGTGGCGGCTGGCCAGCTGCCGCCTGCGCCTTGCGCGCCATTTCCAGTTCCGCCGCTGTGCAGAAGCAGGGGTAGACAGCGCCCTGCCGTTCCAGTTGCTGGTAAAGATCCTGATAGATTGCGCCGCGTTCCGACTGCCGATAGGGGCCATGCCCATCGTCGCGCTCCGGACCGGCGTCCCAGGAAATTCCGAGCCATGCGAGGTCCTCCAGCTGCGAGGCGATAAAGGCGTCGCGGTCGCGCGCGCGATCGGTGTCCTCGAAACGCAGGACAAAGCGCCCGCCGTTGCGCCGTGCCAGCAGGAAACTGAACAGCGCGGTGCGCGCATTGCCGGGATGCAATTCGCCGGTCGGACTCGGCGCAAATCTGGTTACGATTGCTGGGTTCACGGCCGGCACAGTCTAAGGTATCGGACCGCGCGGCTCACGCGCCCGGTACGTTAATATCCCGGTCAGGAGAGCTCGATGCCATCTGCCGTCATTGCACTGTTGCTGTTGATCCTGCCGACTGTGGCGGTCGCCGAACCGTCGAGTTCGCTCACGCCGCGCGTCAGGTTCGAGACCACGCAGGGTGAATTCGTGCTGGAGCTGGACGCGGTGCGCGCGCCGCTGACCACCGAGAATTTCCTGCGCTATGTGCGCGACGGCGCCTACGACGGCAGCCTGTTCCATCGTGTCATTGCCAACTTCGTGGTCCAGGGCGGCGGCTATGACGAGCGCCTGACGCTGCGTACGGCGCGGGCGCCGATACCGAATGAAAGCGGCAATGGCCTGTCCAACCGCCGCGGCAGCGTCGGCCTCGCACGAGTAGACAGCCCGCATTCCGGCTCCTCGCAGTTCTACATCAACCTGCTGGACAACCTCGGTCTCGATCCGCTGCCGAGCCGCTGGGGCTATGCCGTGTTCGGCCGTGTCGTCGAAGGCATGGACGTGATCGACCGTATCGCCTACCTGCCAACGGAAACCGTGGAAGGCGTTGGCCCCGATGTGCCGATCGCCCGGCCGACGATCACGCGCGCCTATGTGATCGAATCCGCGCTACCCGCTGCGGAGCCCGCGCCACCTTGAGCAGCTGGTTCGCCTCAGACCTGCACCTCGACCCCGCGACGCCGGAAATCGCCGCCCGCTTCCGGCGCTTCCTGGCCGGACCAGTGCGCGGCGCCCGCTCGCTGTACCTGCTCGGCGACCTGTTCGAGGCCTGGATCGGCGACGACGACCCGGAGCCGGCCCATCGCGAAGTGATTGCTGCGATCGCCGCTGTCGCTGCCAGCGGAACGCTGGTGTACGTGATGCGCGGCAACCGCGATTTCCTGATCGGCGAACGCTTCTGCGCCGAATCCGGCGCCATGCTGCTGGACGATCCGGTGATCGCGACGATCGCGGGAACCCGCGTGCTGTTGTCGCATGGCGATGGCCTGTGCATCGACGATGGCGCCTATCAGCGCCTGCGCGCCCTGGTCCGCGATCCGGGTGTGCGCCAGGGATTCGCGCGGCTGCCATTGGCCAGCAGACGTCGCCTGGCGCTGGAGGCGCGCGCCGGCAGCCGCGAACATCTGGCCACAGCTTCCGGGTACATCACCGACGTGAATCAATCTGCGGTCGAAGCGCTGATGCGTGGAGCCGGAGTCAAGCTGCTGGTCCACGGCCACACCCACCGGCCGGCCGTGCATCAGTTCGAAGTGGACGGCATGGCCGGTACCCGCATCGTGCTCGGCGACTGGCACGCAAGTTCGAAAGTGCTGCACTGGAACGCGGCCGGCTGGCGGCTCGAACCCTATCCAGGCTGATCAGCGTTCGATTTCGTCGCGCTCGAGTTCGCGCGCCGCGTCGAGCAGCTGCTCCGCGCTGGCATAGCGGCGCCGCGGATCCTTGGCAATGCAGTTGTAGAGCAGGCCCTCGAAGCGTTTCAACTCAGCGCGCAATTCCGGCAACGGCGAATGCGCGTGCTTGTAGATGACCTGCATGGGCGTGCCCGCGACGTAGGGCTTGCGGCGCATCAGCATCTCGTAATAAATAATGCCCAGGCTGTAGATGTCGCTGCGCGCGTCCGTGTCCTTGCCATGCCCCTGCTCGGGGCTCATGTAGTAGGGCGTGCCGAAGATCTCGCCGTCGTTGGTCATCGCGGCGTCCAACTCGAGATGTTTCGACAGGCCGTAGTCGATCAGCGCCACTGACGACTCGTCCCGCAGCATGACATTGCCGGGCTTCAGGTCGCGGTGCATGACGCCCGCGGCGTGCAGCACCGTGAGGGCCTCCGCCATCTGCCGGAGGAACGTCAGCGCGCGCACCGGGTCGATGCCGTTCTTGATGCGTCCGCGCAGGTCGCCGAGCGGGAAATACTCCATCGCGATATAGGCGTGATCGTCCGCCACGCCGAAGTCGTGGACCCGCGCGACATTCGGATGTTCGATGCCCGCGGCGATCTGGTATTCGCGCAGGAAGCGATCGAAAGTCCGGACCCCGGTGCCGCTCTCGGGCGGCTGGTGCAACACCTTGAGCACAATCTGCCTGCCGGTCTGCTCGCTTTCCGCGAGGTAAACACTCGACGATTGATTCTCGGCCAGCTGGCTGACGTAGCGATAGCCACGGATCGTCACATCGCCGAAACGGGTGGCGCGCGTGGACTCATCGACATGCATCGTCGGCCGCGAGGTCTGGCCGCTGCGCGCCTGGGCCGCGCGCAATGCCGCGATCAGGCTGACATGATCAATTTTCTTTCCAGACAGCGTCGAGCGGGCGCCGGCCGCGACCGCCGCTTCCTCGGCCTCCGGGGTCGGATCGGACAGCAGGTAAATGATCGGCGGAAAGCCGTTGCGCCGGCTGAGGTCCTTGAGCCACGCGAGGCCGGGCTCCGCGCCCGGCGTGTCGCCGAGCAGCACGGCGTCATACGCGCTGCCCGAGAAGTCCGCCGGCAGGCGGCCGCGGGCGGCCGGATCGTATTCGGCAATGGAGGGCGAATTGAAACCGGTCGAAACGTGATGGGCCAGCAGGCGCCGGAAATCGTTCTGGTCGTCAATGATCAGAACCCGGACGCTCATGCATCCATTCTACTACGCAGTGCGATCACGAGATCGCCGACATTCGTGCCGGTATCGCCGGTGTAGACGAGATCCCCTGCCGCTTCGAGCAACCGGCCACTGTCGGCAGCGGCAAGGCTGGCCGTGACATCAAAACCCGCATCCGTCGCCCGTTGCGCGGTGTCGCCATCGACGATTGCCCCCGCATCCTCACTCGCACCGTCGCGCCCGTCCGTGCCTGCCGCCAGCACCACATACTCCGGGTGCCCGGCGATGCACCGCGCCGCCGCGACTGCCAGATGCTGGCAGCGTCCGCCGCGGCCCGGATGCTCGGGCAGGCGCACCACCGTTTCACCGCCCCAGACTTGCAGATCCGCCGTCTGGAGCGCGAGTTCATGACAGATGAGCCTTGCGGCGGCTTCTGCGTCACCGCTCAACCGGTCCTGCGCGCCGTGCACCGTCAGGCCCTCGGCACGAGCGGCGCGCAGCACGGCATCCATCGCATCATCGAGGCAACCGACCAGGGTGATGCCGCAACCTGGCGCAGCCAGCAGTCCGGAGCCGAGCACCGCGGGGTCGTCGCGCGGCACATCCGAGATCATCAGGCCCTCGACCCGGCAGCCATGAAACAGTCCTGGCAGGCGGCCACCCTTGATCATCGACAGCGCGCTCCGCTTTGCATTGAGCGTCTCGATGTCGAGGCCTTGGCGCGCTGCATCGAGGTAGAGCTCGCGTAATTGCGTCAGCGTCACTCCGGGGGCAGGCACCTCGATGAGCGCCGATGCTCCGCCCGACACCAACAGCAGCACGCGGGTCCCGGCTGACGTCGCAGCGGCGAATTCAAGCACCGCACGGCCCGCATCGAGGCTCAGTTGGTCCGGGATCGGGTGACCGGCCTCGAGGCAGCGGATGCCCGGGCGGTCGACGAGTTCACGCACGATGCCGCCAGCGGGCAGCACGACCAGACCCCGTTGCAGGCGTGCTCCGAGCGCGTCCAGGGCGCCCAGCATCATCGCCCCAGCCGCCTTGCCGACCGCCAGCGCGTTGACCGCCGTCTGGCCCTGGTCCGCGGCCAGCGCGGCGCGCACGCGACGGCGTCCGTCAACGGCGGCCAGTGCCAGGCGGTACAGGTCGAGCAGCAGGCGCCGCCTCGGATCGGCTTGCGATCCGGCCATCGCTGCCGGTCAGACGGCGCGGGCCGTCCGACCGCCCGGGAGATCCAGCATGCGCTGGGCGCGTGCGCCGTCGGAACGTTCGTGTTCCAGACGCGCCAGGAACTGGGCCGTGACGTCGGTGGTGACGTAGTGACCGGAAAAACACGAGGTGTCGAACTCGGTGATCCGGGCGTCGTCATGGCGGCAGGCGGCGACCAGGTCATCGAGATCCTGATAGATCAGCCAGTCGGCGCCGATGAAAGCCGCCACATCGGCTTCGCTGCGGCCATTGGCGACCAGTTCCGCGGCGACCGCCATGTCGATGCCGTAGACATTCGGGAAACGGACCGGGGGTGCGGCTGAGGCAAAGTAAACATTGCGCGCACCGGCTTCGCGCGCCAGTTCAATGATCTGGGCCGAGGTCGTGCCGCGCACGATCGAGTCGTCGACCAGCAGCACATTGCGGCCGCGGAATTCCAGGTCGATCGCATTCAGTTTGCTGCGCACCGACTTCTGGCGCAGCTCCTGGCCCGGCATGATGAAGGTGCGGCCGATGTAGCGATTCTTGACGAAGCCCTCCCGATACTTGATGCCCAGCGCGAGTGCGAGCTGCAGGGCACTGGTGCGGCTGGTATCCGGAATCGGGATCACCACGTCGATGTCGTGATCGGGCCGCAGCCGCCGGATCTTGTCGGCCAGCTTTTCGCCCATGCGCATCCGCGCTTTGTGCACCGAGATATTGTCGATGATCGAATCCGGCCGGGCGAAATAAACGTACTCGAAGATGCACGGCGTGTGCTTCTCGGCTTTCACGCATTGTTTCTCATGCAGGCGACCCTGCAGGTCGATGAATATGGCCTCACCCGGACGCACATCGCGCACCAGCCTGAATCCCGCCATGTCGAACGCGACGCTCTCGGAGGCCAGCATCCACTCCGTCCCGCGCGGTGTCTCGCGCTTGCCGAGCGCGAGCGGCCGGATGCCGTGCGGATCGCGAAACCCGATCACACCGTGGCCAACGATCATCGCGACCACCGCATATCCGCCGCGGCAGCGCCGGAAAACAGCTTCGAGTGCGCGGAAAACGTCGGTGGCTGATGGCCGCGCGGCCCTCGAGCGCTGCAATTCGCTCGCGATCACGTTGAGCAGCACCTCCGAATCGGATCGGGTGTTCAGGTGCCGCCGGTCCTCGGCGATCATTGTTTGCGACAGCTCGGCGGCATTGGTCAGGTTGCCGTTATGGCCGAGCGCGATGCCGAACGGTGCGTTGACGTAGAAAGGCTGGGCTTCGTCTGCGCCGTCGCAGCCGGCAGTCGGATAGCGGACATGGCCAATACCGGCATTGCCGGCGAGCTGGCGCATGTCCTGTTCGCGGAACACGTCGCGCACCAGACCGGCATCCTTGCGCACGAACAACGCGTTCTGGTCCGTGGTCATGATGCCCGCGGCATCCTGGCCACGGTGCTGCAACACCGTCAGCGCGTCATAGATCCGCTGGTTGACCGCGGACGTCCCGACCATGCCGACGATGCCGCACATCGCCTCAGTTACCGGGCCGTTCCGCGGCCTTCTCGTACAGCTCGACCGCCGCCGGTTCGGCATAGCGCTCGAGCCAGTTGGCAACTGCTGCGGCGACCGGCATCGACCGGGTCTTTTCCCACCAGGGCTCCTGGTCGAGTTTGACCGCACGACCAGCCATCACCAGCAGTCCGATCACGACGACACCGCGCATCACGCCAAACAGCGCGCCCACCAAACGGTCCATCGCGGCCAGGCCGGCCGCGCGATGCGCATAGTGCGCGACGATGCTACCGACCGCAGCACCGATCAGCAGCACGCCGAACAGGACCACGGCACGCCCGGCCCATTCGCGCACGCCGGACTCGGCCAGCGCGCCGCCAAGCCAGGGGTGGAGGAGATAGGCGAAATGCCAGGCGACCCACAGGCCGACCAGCCAGGTCAGGAGCGCGATGGACTCGCGGATGAATCCGCGCAGATAACCGAGCACACCGGAAGCCAGCAGAATGATCGCGAACAGGTGGTCGGCGCCGTTCATCGGTCCCTCGCTACCGCCAAAAAAGCGTGCGGCATTCTAGCCGATCACGGATGCGGTGCGACCACCGGCTGGAACCCGTCCTTGCGCAAGCGGTCCGCGATCGCAACGGCGCGTGCGCGATCCTGCTCCGGACCCACCCGTACGCGGTGCAGCACCTGGCCGGTCGCGCGATATTCGAGCACGAAAGCCGAATAGCCGCGCTTGCGCAGCTCGGCCACCAGGCTTTCTGCCTTCTCGCGCGTCGAGAATGCACCCAGTTGAACCGCCCAGACCGGCGTGGTCGCGGCGCCACGCGCGGTGGGTGGCTGCGCGGCCGGCTTGATTGCGATCGGTGCCTCAGCAGGCGGTGCAGTGGTTTCGGCGGCGGGTTTCGCTATCTCGCGCACCGGTGGCGGTTCGACGGGCGGTGGCAACGCAGGCGCCGGGTGCAGCGCTGGTTCCGGAATCAGTCGCTCGTCCTTGGGCGGCGCATCGCCGTCATCCACCGGCACCACGAAATCGTTGTTCTTGCCGGCGGGCGGCGACTCGCGCGCAACTTGCGGACCCCGCAGCACTGCGGGGACCAGCAGCACGACAATGGCGACCAGCACCAGCGCTCCGACCAGTCGTTCACGCACGCGTACATCCATTGCGTTCGAATTGTAGCCTGCGCGATCCGTTCACGCGGTGAGGCCAAGAAAGGCCAACGCGGGTCCGACCGTCAGGAACGATCCGAACACGAGCACCCGATCGCCAGGCTGGCAGGCCGCCTGCGCCTGCTGCAGGGCATCGGCGACATGTTCCGCCACCGAAACCGGCGTTCCGCCGCCCTCTGCAATGCGACGGGCGAGTTCTGCCGGGGCCAGCGCGCGCGAACCTTCCAGACCGGCCGCGAACCACTCGCTGATGCAGCCGGTCAATGCCCGGACGATCGCCTCGATGTCCTTGTCGCCGAGAATGCCGCAGACCGCGATGGTCCGGCCGCGCACCGGGTGTGCCGCAAGCCCGGTCGCAAGCGCGCGTGCCGCGTCCGGGTTGTGGGCCACGTCGAGTATCCATTCCGGATCGCCAGCGACCATCTGGAAGCGACCCGGCAAGCTCACCGTTCGCAGCCCGTCACGCACCGCGTCGTTTGGAACCAGCAGCGCCGGTTCCGCTGCGTCCAGCACCGCGAGCGCCGTGGCCGCATTACCGAGTTGCATACTGCCCGCGAGTGCCGGCAACGGCAGTTCGGGGCGCCGCGATCCGAAACCGACGTAGTCCCAGCCGTCAGCCCGCTCGACGAAATCGAAGTCGACGCCGAGACGGCGCAAGTGCGCACCGCAGTCGGCGGCGCCCCGCAGCACGCTTTGCGGGATGCTGCGCGAACCGAAGATCGCGGGACGACCGCTGCGGAAGATCCCGGCTTTTTCAAAGCCGATCTGTTCGACGGTGTCGCCGAGCCATTCGCGGTGGTCGAGGCCGACCGAAACGACCGCCGCGACATCCGCATCCGGCAGATTGACCGCATCGAGGCGTCCACCCATGCCGACTTCCAGCACTGCCACATCCACGCGCTCGTGCGCGAATATGCACAGCGCCGCGAGCGTGTTCCATTCGAAAAAGGTCAGCGAGGTGGCGCCACGCGCGGCTTCGATCCGTGCAAATGCCGCGAGCAGCGCCGCATCGGTAACGTCCCGGCCGCGCACGCGGATGCGTTCGTTATAGCGGATCAGGTGCGGCGACGTGAACCGGCCGCAATCGTAGCCGGCGGCGCCCAGCATGGCCTCGAGATAGGCGCAAACCGAGCCCTTGCCATTGGTCCCGCCGATCGTCAGCACCGTGCCGGGGCGCGCAGGCTGCAGCCGACGCCAGACTTCCCCGACCCGGCCGAGTCCCGGATCAACGGATAGCGGATGGGCGACCTGTTGCCAGGCGAGCCATCCGGCGACTGAATCGAAGTGCACGCCGCTCGCTAGCCGGATGCCGCCGGCCGGCCGAGCAGCATGCGCAACAGCGCCGCGATCCGGTCGCGCAGGTCGCGTCGGTCGAGGATCATGTCGATGGCGCCGTGATCGAGCAGGAACTCGCTGCGCTGGAAACCCTCCGGCAGGGTCTCGCGCACGGTCTGCTGGATCACGCGCGGGCCGGCGAAACCGATCAGGGCCTTCGGCTCTGCAATATTGACGTCACCCA
Source organism: Gammaproteobacteria bacterium (assembly GCA_031403675.1). Taxonomy (GTDB): domain Bacteria; phylum Pseudomonadota; class Gammaproteobacteria; order Steroidobacterales; family Steroidobacteraceae; genus SCUD01. The sequence continues at coordinate 10,357 of JANNTO010000247.1, forward strand.
GCATCGCGAGGCTCGCGGAAACGCCGCCCGTCGTCGGGTCGGTCTGCACCGAGATAAACGGCAGGTGTTCGCCCGCAAGCAAGGCGAGGGCCGCGCTGGTTTTCGCCATCTGCATCAGCGACAGCAGTCCCTCCTGCATGCGTGCACCGCCGCTCGCCGAGAAGCACACCAGCGGCATTCGATGCTGGATCGCGTGCTCGACACCGCGTACGAACCGCTCTCCGACCACCGAACCCATCGAGCCGCCCATGAATGCAAATTCAAATGCGCCCGCAACGACCTCAATGCCGTCGAGGGTACCGGCCATCACGACGAGCGCGTCGCGTTCGCCGACGGTCTTCTGTGCCGCCGCCAGCCGGTCGCGATAGCGCTTGCTGTCGCGAAACCGCAGCGGGTCCTCGGGCAGCAGGTCGGCGCCGATCTCGATCGTGCCGTCGGGATCCAGGAACTGGGTCAGGCGCTCGCGGGCGCCGATGCGCATGTGATGTGCACACTTGGGACAGACACGGAGGTTGCGCTCGACTTCGGGCCGATACAGCACCGAGTCGCAGGCCGGGCATTTCATCCACAGGCCTTCGGGCACCGAGCGCGTGCGCCGCTCAGTCTTGATCCGCGACGGAATGATCTTTTCGAACCAAGTCATGCCGTGGTCCCTTCAGGCGCCAGCGATCATAGCCCAAGGCCGGGTCGGGGCAACTTCGGGGATCTGCAGGGACGGCGGGTAACGCACCCGCCACAGATACAGCCCGCCGGCCGGCGCCGTAATGCCGGCACGGCTACGATCATGCGCCGCCAGTGTCTCTGCCACCCACGCGACGGGCCGCTCGCCCGCGCCAACCTGCAGCAGGGTGCCGGCAATGTTGCGTACCATGTGTTGCAGAAACGCATTCGCGCTGACTTCGATCGTGGTCAGCGCGCCCTCGCTGGTGACGCTGATCGAGTCGAGGTGGCGCATCGCCGTAGGCGACTGACAGTCGACCGACCGGAACGAGCTGAAATCGTGTTCGCCGACCAGCGCCTGTGCGGATTCGTGCATCGCATCGACATTGAGCTCGGCGCGCACCCAGCACACCCGGTCGCGCAACAGCGCGGGCCGCGTGGCGCGTTTCAGGATCGTGTAGCGATAGATGCGCGCCAACGCCGTGTGGCGGGCATTGAAGGCCCGATCCACCTCCATCGCCCAATTGACCGCAATGTCGGGTGGCAAATGACTGTTGGCGCCCAGCACCCAGCCGCGCACCGGCCGCTCGGCCGTCGTCTCGAAATGCGCGACCTGCCCGAGCGCGTGCACGCCGGCGTCGGTGCGGCCGGAGGCCACCGCAACCACTGGGTGATCAGCGACTGAGGAAAGTGCCTGCTGCAGGGAATCCTGTACGGTCGGGAGCCCCGGCTGCGATTGCCAGCCGGCGTAGCGCGTGCCGTCGTACTCGAGGCCGACGGCCAGTCGTCGGGTCGCCTTGCTCACGCTCCCGGCAGTGAGTCGATCAGGCGGCGCGCCTCCTGCTTCTGCGATGCACTGCCTTCGGCCAGTACTTCCTGCAGGATGTTGCGGGCGCCGTCAGGGTCGCCCATGTCCATGTACGCACGCGCAAGATCGAGCTTGGTGCCGACCTCGCTCATCGTCACCGGTTCGAGTTCGGAGAGCTGTGGCAGCTGTTCGGTCGCCATGCGATCCCGCGCCGTCGGCGCGGAATCCGTATCGACCATGGTGGCGCCCAGGTCGAAATCGATCGCGGCGGGGTCGAGTTTCTGCAGCATGGACGTCGCACTGGTGCCGCCGTCTGGCAGCACCGCGGTGCCGTCATCATCGAGCGTCATCAGCTGCGTGCTGTCGTCGCGCCGGGCAATCTGCGTCGGCTCCTCGCCGCCTCTGCTGGCAATTGCAGTGGCATCATCCGTGTCCGGCAGGTTCCCCAGATCACCGAGTTCAAGCCCGAGATCGTCAATGGCCATCTCGGCCGTCGCATCCGCCGGCGCACCTCCGAACTGGCCGCCGACATGCTCGCGCACCGTGTCATTGCCGCGCAGGCGCAAGGCTGGCGTCTCGACCGTCGGTGTATCCGAGGCAGGCAGCTCGAGCGTCGGCATCTCGACCGTGCCCGGTCCCTCGCGCTTGATGATCTTCTGGGTGGAAGTCGGCGACAGCGGCATGTCATCCAGATTGAATTCGAGCGCAGTGTTTTCCCCGGTCGCGTCGGCGCTGTCAGACATCGACGGCGCCTGGCCGAGATCAAGATCGATGCCCTCGTCGCCGTCCGGTGCCGACAGCAGGTCGATGTCGACCCGGTTGTCGCCGCCCTCGAGCGAAAGGTCGACCACCGCGTCCCGTACGCCGCCCGCGAAAATCATCTCATCGGGCGCGAGTTGCCGGCCCATGATCACGATGCGGTCCCAGTCGCCGCCGGGGCCGAGCGACTTGCGCAGGTCGCGCGCAACCGTCAGGAACTGCTGGGTATCGCCGGCCACAAAATGAATTTCGGCCAGCTTCAGCTTGAGATCGTTGCGATCGGGCGAATGCTGCAGCGCCATCCGCACCAGATCCACGGCCTGGTCGTAGAGACCATAGGCCATATGGAAATCGGCCTCGGCCAACGGATCCGCCTGGTCGAGGTCGAGCGCGGCTTCGGCGCTGATGGTCTCCTCGTGACCGGCGCTCGGCCGCGGCGATTCCGCTCTCGGCCGCGCAATCGGGCGTTCTTCGACGACCAGGTCGCCGGCATTGTCCTGCTCTTCAAAAGTTGCCGGGCGTTCGATCTCGGTCGTCTCCGCGCCGGTCCCGAGGGCGCGCAGGCGCATAGTCTCGGACGGGATCGGCGCCGATTGCGGCAGGTCGAAGCCCTTGAGGGCGACGTCCACATCCACTTCGCGGCGGCGGCGCACATAGCCGAAACCGAGAATGAGGACGAACAGCAGGCCCGCTGCGCCCAACAGGATCATCCAGTTGTCGGTCAGGCGATCGAGGATCGATTTTTCTGCCACGGCAGGCTTGGGCGTGGGCCGTGCTTCCGGCTCGGGCTTGACCGGTGCAGGTCGCGCTTCGTCACGTGTCGTGTCGTATTCCGGCGCGACGGCGGTCTCATCTGTGGGCGGAACCGCAGCCTGATCTGCCGCAGCCTGGTCGGCGGCCGCCTTATCTGCGGCGGCCTGGTCGGCAGCCGCCTTATCTGCGGCGGCCTGGTCGGCAGCCGCGGTCTCCGTGGCGCGCGCGCGGGCCAGGCTTTGCTGCAGCTTTGCCAGTTCCTGATTCCGCAATTCGAGCAGGCGACGCTGTTCCACGATGTCGCGTTCGAGCGATTCAATCTGCGACTTCACCTTGCCGCTGGTCTCGGCGTCGGCGGTACCGGCATCCGCTGCACCTTCCTGCGGTGTGACCAGACGCAAGCGTCCGCTCGGCGATCCGCCGCCGCTGGCCCGCCAGACCGCGGTCTGGCGGCTGACTTCATTCGCTGCGTCGGCCGCAGCGATATCGGCGATCTCGGTCGCCGCAGGCACGCGCAGGATCGTGCCCGCGCGCAATTGGTTGATGTTGCCGCTGAAGGCCTCGGGGTTGGCGCGGAACATGCCGATCATCAGTCGCTGCGTGGCCTGGCGGTCGTCGCCGGCAAGTGAACCTGCGATCTGGTACAGCGTGTCGCCGCGCATGACCTGATGCGTCGTCGCACCATCCGCAGCAGGCGCCGCTGCCGCATCCGGCGCCGGCACGCTGCGCGGGGCCGATGGCATGGAAATGGGTGCCGCAATGGCTGCAGGCGCTCTGCTGTCTCCAAGAGCGGCCATGACCGGCGGATCGAGCAGCACGGTGTACTCGCGCAGCAACCGACCGCGGGTCCAGTTCACGTCAACCAGGAACGAAACAAAGGGCTCGCTGATGGGGCTGCTTGAGCGCACCAGGAGCACGCTGCGCCCGTCCTGCCCGCGACCCACGCGAAACTCGAGTGAATTCAGATAAGCGGGCCGGTCGAGGCCATAACGCTGGAACACATCGGCTGAAGCGAGCTGGGCCTGTAGTGCCCCCACCTCTTCCGCGGTCGCCGCAACCAGATCGATCTCGGCCGAAAGCGGCTCATTGAGCGCCGAATTCAGCCGAATCTCGCCGAGACCGAGGCCCATGGCCGCCGTCGGCGTCAGCAGTAGCGCCGAAATGAGGACGCGCAATTTCCAGCTCATCGTGTCTCCCCAAAACCGCGACACCCGCAGAAGCGCCGGTCGCGAACTTGCGAAATGGGTGTGAAACCGATCACAAGTCCCTGATCCTTTGGACTATAGCTTACACGCGCGATTTACCAAAATCTTGCCCCGCGTCACGCAATGGCGGCCCGGCGACCTGGCCCCAACAGACCCTCGCAATGCGTTGATTCGCCGGTACTCAGCGGGTAATGACCGGGGTTCGGGAGACGACGTCGCCGCACTGGGCCCGCTGCCTCAGGTAGTGGTCCATGACCACCAGCAACAGCATTGCCTCGACGATCGGCACCGCCCGCAGACCGACGCAGGGATCGTGGCGACCGGTGGTGACGATTTCGGCGGCCTGGCCGTCGACATCCACCGTGCGTCCGGGCACCTGGATGCTCGACGTCGGCTTGAACGAAACATGCGCGATCAGGTCCTGGCCGGAGCTGATGCCACCGAGTGTTCCGCCGGAATGATTCGACGAGAATCCAACCGGCAGCAACTCATCGCGGTGCTCGGAGCCGCGTTGCGCGGCAACTCGTACGCCGTCACCGATTTCGACCGCCTTGGCCGCATTGATGCCCATCATCGCGAAGGCAAGGTCGGCATCGAGTCGGTCGAACATCGGCTCGCCGAGTCCGGGCGGCACGTTGGTTGCGAGCACGGTGACTTTTGCGCCCGCCGAATCACCCTCCTTGCGCAACTGCCAGAGATAATCCTCGAGCAACTGGAGCTTTCCCGGGTCAGCACAGAAAAACGGGTTGTCGCGGGCGCTGGCGAGATCCACGCAGTCGAGCAAGTGTGGTCCAGCCTGTGACAGGTAGCCCGTTACCTCGATCCCGAGTTTCTCGCGCAGGTACTTGCGTGCGATTGCCCCGGCCGCCACGGTCGCAACCGTGATCCGCGCCGAGGACCGCCCGCCACCGCGGTAGTCGCGCAGCCCGTATTTCTGCTGGTAGGCGTAGTCGGCGTGACCCGGGCGGAAGCGATCCTTGGTTTTCTCGTAATCGCGCGAACGCGCGTCCACATTGTCGATCAACAGGCCGATTGCGGTGCCGGTCGTGCGGCCCTCGAACACCCCCGACAGGATGCGCACCTGATCGGGCTCTTTGCGCTGGCTGGTATGCCGTGAGGTACCGGTCCGCCGCAATTCGAGGTCTGACTGCAGGTCGGCTTCCGACAGTTCCAGCCCCGGCGGGCAACCATCGACAATCGCGCCGAGCGCCGGTCCATGGCTTTCGCCAAAGGTCGTCACGCAGAAACTCTTGCCGATGGTATTGCCAGACATGTTTACTCCGGCAGTTCGCCAGCACGCAACAGGAAGACACCGCCGCCGCCTTGTTCGAATTCAAGCCAGGTGAACGGCAGTTTCGGGAACCGGCGCCGCACGGTTGCGGCCGTGTCGCCCGCCTCGACGATCAGGATACCGCTTGGAGTCAGGTGACGTCGCGCGCCGCGCAGAATGCGCTCGATGATCGCCAGCCCACGGCGCCGCGCATAAAGCCCCAGTGCAGGCTCGGCACGATACTCGGGCGGCAGCTCGCGCAGCTCGGCCATCGACACATAGGGCGGGTTGCTCACCACGATATCGTAGCGCCGGCCGCGCAGGCCAACATAGACATCGGCGCGCCGCAGGTGCACCCGGCGTCCAAGGCGGTGCAGCCTGACATTGACCCGCGCAACCGCGAGCGCCCGGGCCGAGATATCGGTGGCATCGACCTGCGCCCGCGGCAGCGCGTATGCCGCCGCGATCGCGATGCAGCCGGATCCGGTGCCGATGTCGAGCACCCGGTGCACGTTCCCTGGATCCATCCAGGGTGCAAAGCCGCGCAGGCACAGTTCCGCGATCGCCGATCGCGGCACCAGCACGTCCGGCGTCACGCGGATCTCGTGTCCGCCGAACCAGGTGACTCCGGTCAGGTAGGCAGATGGAATCCGCTCGTCGATGCGGCGCTCTACGAGTGCCGTCACGCGCGCCACACCACGCGCGGTAACCGCGCGCTGGTAACTCGCGGGTGCGGAATCGTGCGCGAGCCCGAGTGCATGGAACACCAGCGCTGCAGCATCGTCGCGCACATTGTCGGTGCCGTGCCCATAGTGCAGCTTGGCGCGTGTCAAGCGCCGGGTCGCCCAGTCGAGCAGTTCACCGACGCGGCGCGGCCCGGTGGCATCGCCGCCAGTCCTTCGAGTCATTGTCCGGAGTCTAACCGGCGCCGCCCGGGGCGCGCCGGTCGTTGTGGGATAATCCAGCGCATCGTGAACCGTGCAGTGATTTCAGCCGTCATTCTCGTGGGTGTCCTCGCGGGGATCGTAACGGCCATTGTTTTTACACGCACCGACCGCACGCCGTTGACGCTCGTGCGGGCGACGCTTTTCGACGCGCCGCGCCCACTCGCAGCCTTCACGCTGGTCGATCAATCGGGTGGGACCTTCGATCTCAGCCGGCTGCGCGATCGTTGGACCCTGTTTTTCTTTGGCTTCACAAACTGCCCGGACGTCTGTCCGACCACGCTTGCGACACTGGCCGAAGTGCGGCGCCTGCTCGCGGACCTGCCACCGGCCGAGCGACCGGAAATCGTGCTTGCGACCGTGGACCCGGTGCGCGATACACCGGAAGTCCTCGGCCGCTATGTGGCGCATTTCGATCCGCAGTTCATCGGAATCACCGGCAGCCAGGCATCCGTCGATGGACTGACGCGCGATTTAGGTGTCGCGGTGATGATCGGTGCGAGCGTAGCGGATGGCAGCTATACGGTGGACCATTCCGCGGCGATCTTCGTAGTCGATCCCAGCGCCGCGTTCACGGCGGTATTCAGCGCGCCGCATGCAGCCGCGACGATTGCGCTGGATTACCGCAGCATCGTCGCTGCGCGGCAGCGCTAAGGCCGGCCCCGATGAACCAGCGCCGCTGCGCCGATCGGGCGTTCATTGGTCTGCAATACCTGTTGCCGCAGCACTTCCTGTCGGGCGCGATGCGGATGCTGACGCATAGCCGCATCGGCCTGGTTCGAACCGGACTGATCCGTCTCTTCCTGCGCTGGTATCGGGTCGACCTCTCGGAGGCGACGCATCACGAGCCAGCCGATTACGCCAGTTTCAACGAATTCTTCACGCGCCGGCTGCGCGCGGGCGTGCGACCCCTCGATCCGGAGCCGCGCGCGGTGTTGTGTCCGGTGGACGGCACGGTCAGCCAGGCCGGTCACATTGAAGGCGACCAATTGCTACAGGCCAAGCGCATCCAGTATTCCGCTGCAGCGCTGCTCGGCGGCGATGCCGGACTCGCAGCCGAGTTCGCAAACGGCGCGTTTGCGACGCTCTATCTGGCCCCGCACAACTACCACCGCATTCATATGCCGTTCCCCGGCACCCTGCGCATCGCGCGTTTCGTGCCCGGCGACCTTTTCAGCGTTAATGCCGCGACTGCCGCTGACGTGCCGGGGCTTTTCACGCGCAATGAACGCATTGCCTGCGTGTTCGACACGAGCGCGGGTCCGATGGCCGTGGTGCTGGTCGGCGCGTTGTTCGTCGGCAGCATGAGCCTGGCGTGGGCCGGCGAGATCCGCGCCCGGCATCGGCACCAGCCGCACGATCTGCCGGCGCAGGATCCGCCCATCGCGCTCGAGCGCGGCGCCGAACTCGGCTGGTTCAATATGGGCTCGACGGTCATCGTCATGTTCGCGCGTCACGGTCCTGAACTGGTCGCCGGCATCACCGCAGGCCGCACGGTCAGGTTCGGCGAGCGACTCGCGTTGTTGCCATGAGCGGCGACGCCTGGCGACCCACCGCACGCCTTGATGTGATCCGACGGCGCGCCGAAATGCTCGGCCGGATCCGGGCGTATTTCGTCGCCGAGCAGGTGCTCGAGGTGCAAACGCCGCTCCTGTCGGCAGCCGCGGCCAGCGATCCGCAGATCGAATCGATCGCGGCGCTGCCGGCATCCGGCCCGCGCAAGTACCTGCAGACCTCGCCGGAATACCCGATGAAGCGCCTGCTGGCCGCCGGCGTCGGGGACTGCTATCAGGTCTGCCCGGTATTCCGGGATGGTGAGTCCGGACGTCTGCACAATCCGGAATTCACGATGATCGAGTGGTATCGAGTGGCGTTCGGCGTCGCCCAGTTGCAGCAGGACGTTGATCGTCTGCTGCGCGGGGCCTGCGAGGGCATCCGGACTTTTGCGCCCGCCCGCCTCGTCACCTATCGCGACGCCATCGCCAACGCCTGCGGCATCGATTGCCGCAAGGCGGGCGCGACCGACATCAGGCAAGTCCTCGCCGCCCGGGGTATCGCACCCTCATCCACGACCGATTGGGACCGCGATGCCTGGCTCGATCTCCTGATGGGCGCGGTGGTCGGCCCCAGCCTGGGTCACGACGCGCCGGTTTTCGTGCGCGACTATCCGGCATCACAGGCCACCCTCGCGCGCCTGCGCCCGGAACCGGATGGATCGAGCGTCGCGGAACGCTTTGAGCTGTACGTCGACGGCGTCGAGCTTGCCAATGGCTTCCATGAACTGGGTGACGCCCTGGAACAACAGCAGCGTTTCGAGCAGGATCTGCTGATCCGGCAGCAGCGCGGGCAGGCGCAGAATCCACTGGATGGTCGCCTGCTCGCGGCCCTCGGGCACGGACTTCCGGACTGCGCAGGCGTGGCGCTCGGATTCGATCGCCTGGTGATGGTCGCGCTCGGCCTGCCGTCACTCGCGGCCGCGATGAGCTTCCCGGCCGAGCGGGCTTGAGGAGAAGTGATGGATCGTCCCGCTGACTCCCCTGCGGATCTGCTGCAGCAGGCTGCGGGCCTGTTTGCGCATGAACGTGATCCCTGGGCCAACTCGGCCAATGCCGCGGCAC
>JANNTO010000248.1:0-25555 GCA_031403675.1 Gammaproteobacteria bacterium
ACCAGCGCAATTACGCCGGCGGCGGCCTGAGCTGGCGCGGCGCCAGCTGGGAAGCGTCCGTTGCGGCCACCTGGCATACAGGCTGGCGCACGACCGAGCTCGAACTTGCAACGCTTGAGCCATTCCCGCTGGTCACGGTCGGTGAACGCAATGCATTGCGACTGTCCAATTTCGCGAGCATCGATATGCGCATCGCGCGGCGTTTCGATCTGGGCTCAGCCGGCGAGCTGACGGCCTTTGTCGAGGTCAACAACGTTCTGAAGCGCCGCAATGACTGCTGCGTCGAGTACCAGATCGAGGACGAACTGGATCCCGTGATACTCGACGTCGAGGTCCAGGATTCGCTGCCGCTGATCCCTTCGATCGGCGTGCTCTGGAAGTTCTGAAAAGAAAAGGCCCCCGCGTGGGGGCCCTTTGAACTGCGCTACCGATCTGGACTCAGCTGGCGGCGGGTTCGCTCGCCGCATCGGCTGCCGGTGCAGGCGGCGCGTCCGTGTTCCAGGTGTCGCGCACCAGGAGCCACTTGCCGTCAATCTTGTTGAATACACCGATGTACTTGCCGGTGGCGACGACGCTGCCCGCGGCATCAGTCACGCTGAATGATCCGGATTCATAGGCCAGGTCGCCGGAGATGCCGACTGGGCCGTCACCGGGAATGTTGAACTTGAGTCCGGCTGCTTTGGTCGCGGCACTGTCAGCTGCAAGGAATTCACGGATCGCCGCGCGGCCTGAGGCAGCCGGCGCATTCGGCGGCAGAACCACCGCGTCTTCGGTGTAATGCGCAGCCAGGGCGTCGCCACTTGCGGCATCGTAGTCGGCGTTCCAGGCCGCGGTTGCCGCGCGGATCGCCGCCTCATCGGCCGTGGTATCAATGGCGGCTTTCTGGCAGCCTGCGAATGCAATCAAACTCACCGCAACGATTGCGGCTGATTTCAGGATATTCATGTTTTTCCCCGATTGTGTCTGTCGTTCGGACGTCGTGCGCCCTTGTGTATCATTCTACTCCTACAGGGGGAACCCATGCGCGCTCCGCCAAGAAGTTTCATGACTGAATCTGCACGCCGCTTTCCCACGGCGCCGCCCGATGGCCTGATCGCGGCACTGCTGCTGTCGTTCCTGGCAACTGCGGGACTTTTCTACGTAAACATCATGGCCGCACTGGTCGCGGGACTCGTGGACGGCCTCGGGCTCAGCGACCGCGACGCGGGCCTGGTCGGATCGCTGAATGTCTATGGCGCCGCGACCGGTGCTTTGCTTGCCGTATTCATCGTGCGGCGCGCGCGCTGGCGCGTAGTCGCCGTTGTCGCATTACTGACCCTGATCTCGCTCGATACGCTTTCCATCTTCATTGCGACCGCAAAACCGTTGATGGCGCTGCGCTTCCTGCACGGCTGCGTCGGCGGGCTGCTGGTCGGCGTGGCGTTCGCGGTGATCGCGCGCACGCTGACGCCGGCCCGCACCTTTGGCATGCTGTTGGTCGTGCAGTACGGTCTCGGCGGGCTCGGCGTGATGACGTTGCCGAAGCTCGTGCCGCTGTACGGCCACGGCGTGCTGTTCCTGGCGCTGATCGCATTCAGCACGGTGACTCTTGCGATGTTGCCGTTCCTCGATCGTTATCCGGTCGGCCGCATTGCGCGCCCGGTTGCGGACGACGGACGCATCCGCTGGGGCCTGCTGTCGATGACGCTCGCCGCGGTGTTCCTGTTCCAGGCCGGCAACATGGGCGTGGCGGCCTATCTCATCGGCCTGGCGCGCCACTACGGACTCGACACCGATTACGCGAGCACCGCGCTTGGCATCGCGACCTGGGTCGGCATGATTGGCTGCGGGCTCGTGGTCGTGTTCGGCACGCGCTTCGGGCGGACCTGGCCGCTGGCAGCAGGCATGGTGCTGACTGTCGCAGGCACGCTGGCCTTCCACTTGAGCGGCCAGCAGCATATGTATCTGCTCGCAAACTGCGTAACCAGCATCACCTGGTCATTCGTGATCTCGTATCTGCTCGGCATGTGCGCCGAGTTCGACCAGACCGGCCGCACGGCGGCGCTGGGCGGATTCTTCTCGAAACTGGGGCTCGCATCCGGGCCGGCTGCCGCTGCGCTGATGCTGGGTGAGCAGAACTACGCGCTGGTGATCAATGTCTCCGTTGTGGCGCTCCTCATCAGCGTGCCGGCAATGCTGGTTCCGGCGCGCCGGCTCGACAACGCCCGCCGCTAAAAAGGGGACGTTTCCCTTTTCTCTAGCGCCCCTTCTTTTGTGCGGCTCCCAGCATGGTGCTGTACAAGACGTTTCCCGGCAGGATCTCGACTGCCTTGCCAATCGCGGCGATGGCCGCATCGTAGTCGCGCGCCTCGAGGGCGACTGATCCGCGTCCAAACCAGCCGACCGGATCCGTCGCGTCGTAGGCGATCGCCCTATCGAAGTCCGCGGTCGCGCCCGCCTTGTCGCCGCGCTTGAGCTTGATGAAACCGCGCAGCGCCATCGACCGCGAGCGCATCGGTTGCGTGACATTGTCGACTTTCGTGAATGCGCGATTGAAATCCGCGAGCGCTTCGTGGTCGCGGTACAGCGCGTCCAGGATTTCGCCGCGCTCCAGGTAGAGGTACTGATTGTCCGGATGCTTCGCGATCTGGGCGTTCAGCAACTCGAGCGCCATGTCCGCCTCGCCTTCGTCCAGCATGTTCCTCGCGACAACGCTGTTTTCGTCATTGCGGCTGCCGTACATCGCGTACGACCTCAGGCGATCTGCATAAGCCCCGTCGCGGTCGCCGGCGATGCGCCGGGCCTCCGAGCGATACCGCAATGCGTCCCAGTTCGGGAACCACTGGTACCAGTCCGTCGCGACGCCGATGGCCGCCGTTGCCTGCTCGGCGGTGATCAGGCAACTGATTCGCGCCTGATAAACGCCGCCCTTGTCGGGAATCGTTTCGATGGCGGCAACGTAGCTGGCGTCCGCCGCGGCATACTGCTGCTGCGCGCACAGGAGACCCGCGCGATTGAAATGCGCCTTGCCGTAACCCGCATCAGCGGCGATCGCCGCGTCGAAGTCGGCGAGCGCACCCGCAGAATCGCCGCGCTGGCTTTTGACAAGACCGCGGGTATTGAGCGCCATGGCGTGACGTGGATTGGCGGCGAGCAGTTTCTCAGCAATGGAAAATGCCGCGTCGTAGTCCTGCTTGTAGTACTGGAGCCGCATCGTCTGCGCATCGACCGCGGGACTGTCGATGTCATCGAAGAAAAATCCCGCGCGCAGTTCCGCCGCTGCCTCGAGGTTACCGTCGTCGATCAGCGCTTCCAGCTCGCCAATCTCCTCCGGCGACGGTTCCCTGGCCCATGCAGTGAAAGCAGTCGTGAATGCAAGCAGTGCGGAGAAAATCGCGAGTGCGGGGCGGAGAAATCTCATCTGCGTTCCCTCAGTCCGTGAGCGCGATCTCGACGCGCTTGTTGCGTTTGCCTTCGTTCCGGATCCGGATCACGCGGATGCCCCCGATCTCGGCGATGTTCGCGACATGCGTGCCGCCGCAGGGCTGCAGATCGATTCCTGGGATGCGCAGCAGCCGGATGCGTCCTGCGCCGCGCGGTGGTTGTACGCTCATGGTCTTGACGAGCTCTGGCCGCGCGTCGAGTTCCTCATCCGTGATCCAGATAGTTTCAGTTGCAACTGATTGCCCGATAAGCGCGTTGGTTTCGGTCGCGATGCGTGTCGCATCGAGCAACTGAATATCGATGTCGAAATCGAGCCGCGCCTTGTCGGGCGCGATGTTGCCGCCGCTGACCGGCGCAGTGACGACACAGGACATCACGTGCAGTGCGGTGTGGAGCCGCATCAGCGCATAGCGGCGCGGCCAGTCGAGTTCGAGCGCAACCGTTTCGCCCGGCTCCGGTAAAACCGCGCCGGCTGCGACGAAACTCCGTACCACGTCCGGGATTTCGCCCTTGCGGGTATCGGTGACGGCAATGCGTTCGCCGTTTTCGCGCACCAGGAACCCGGTATCTCCCGGCTGACCGCCGCCGAGCGGATAGAAAATCGTGCGATCGAGCTCAATCCAGCCATTTCCGGCCGCCGCCACGCGGGCAGTGGTGGTCTTGAGGTAGGCGTCGTCACGAAATAGAAGCTCGGTGGCCATCTAGTCCCGCTGAAAAAGGGGACGCACCCCTTCAAAAAAGGGGACACACCCCTTTGAGGATTATGCCGCGGTGCCGAAGTCTTGCCAGCGAAAGGGCGAAAGGGCGAAAGGCGAAAGGGGACGTTCCCTTTTTTAAGGGGATGTCCCTTTTTTTGCAAAGGGGATGTCCCTTTTTTTGAAGGGGTGCGTCCCCTTTCAGGGGTCTGGCACGAATGCGGCCGGGAATGGGTCCGGTGCCCGCCCGGCATGACGGTTGGCCGGCCGCGGGATGACCCCACGGGCGGCCAGATTGCGCTCGGAATCATAGAAGATCCGGATCACGGCGTCGGGCGTCTCGCTCGCACGCCCGAACTGTGTGTAAGTGGCACCTGAATCGAGGCGCTGACCGTGCCCGGTACCCAGCCGGTCCTCCTTCTGGAGACGCCCGAACGCTCCGGCGGAGGAATCACGCTCAGCGCTGGCCGCCGCATTGCCCGCAGCCTTGGACTGCGGCAGCGATGGTGGATCGAGCGGTTCCGCTTCGGACCTGGCAACGGAGTCCTGCTCCATCGGTGCGGGGTAGACGACCCGCTCGCAGAACAGGGCGACGCCGATCACCCCGACGTTGTCCGGCCGGCCGGTGCGCGCGGCATAGGAGTCGGGCAGCGAGGTGAAGTAGAAGGCCGCTACCTCGTCCATGCTCTTGCGCCAGCCGTCGATCTCGACCCGGCCATAGGGGTCGATCACATAGCCACCCTGGTCGGGCGACGCGGTGCGTCCGGTGATGACATTGACCCCGTCTACCGAGGTCACCGCGAGCATCCGCGAGTGGCCGCGGTTCTTGATCCGGATCTCGTACTCATGCCCCGGTTCACCTGCGACATGGCGCTCGCCCGCATGCCAGTAGACCGGCAATTGCCGATTGCTGGTGCGATCGAAAATTTCCACGACCACAGGTCGTCCGGCGAGCGCCGCAACGGGGAGCAGGAGGGCCAGGCAGGCGGCTACCCGGGTCACTAGTTGGTTCATGTTCGACTCCATTGGCGATGGTACTGAAGGCTCTAACGCCGCCGCCCGGGTCATCGGGTTTGTATATACAATTCGCCACTACAGGCAATTTTGCCGACCGCAGGTGGACCGCCATGGCCAAGGGTTTCTTCTCCAGATTCGGGCGAACCGAAGAGGCCAGGGGCCCGGGTCCGACGCCGGTTACCGTCCCGCCGCTGCCCGAGCCGTCGCCGCCGGAGCTTGCCAAAATCGTCCGCGAAATCGCCCGTCAGGGCCCGCCCACGGCGCCGCGCAAGGCGGCTATTTCGCTCCGGCTCGACGCCGAAGTTCTCGACTGGTTCAAGGCCCAGGGACCGGGCTACCAGACCCGCATCAACGCGGTCCTGCGGGCCTACATGGAGGCCGCTGGCTGATAGTCATTGAACAACAGCTTCTTGCACAAAGATCGGATGCTTATATCCATCCGAAAAACGGCCGATAAAGCCTGCCTGCGGGCGGGTGCCCTTGATCGCGCTGCTAGGATGTCCGCCGTGCGTGCCACAGCCCTTGCGCTCGTCCTGACCGGTGCCTTTGGCGCCGCTCTCCCTGTGCAATCCGAGCCCCTGAAGCCGGCGTTCGAGCGGGCGATCCGGGCGGCGACCTTCGAGGTGGTGGTGCCGAAAATTGAGGAAGGCGAGACCGTGCAGTACGAGCGGCCGCTGCCTTGGCACCTGCTGCCGTACACCATCCGGACCGACCGCTACCTGTCGATCGGGACCGCATTTACGATCGGGCCGAACGAGTACCTGACCGCCGCTCACGTCATCAACGGCCTGGCCGGCAGCGGGTATGCGGCGCCCCTGCTCCGGGCCGGCGACGGCACGATGCACGAGATTGACCAGGTCCTGAAGTACTCCGGTCACGAGGACTTCGTGCTGTTCTCGGTCCGTGATCCGCCCAAGGTAAAACCGCTCCTGGTCGAGGCGGCGCCGGCGATGAATTCGGAGGTCCACGCGATCGGCAATGCAATGGGTGACGGGGTGGTCATCCGCAGTGGTTTGCTGACCTCCGAGAGCCCCGAGCAGCAGGACGGCCGCTGGCGCTGGTACCGGTTTTCGGCGGCGGCGTCCCCCGGCAACAGCGGCGGTCCGCTGGTTAATTCGGACGGCCGGGTGATCGGCGTGATCGTGGCCGCCTCGCCGGCCGAGAACCTCAACTTCGCCCTGCCGATCCGACGCGTGTTGGAGGCGCCGGACCACCGTGCCCGGATGGACGTACGGGTGCCCTACCAGCTGCCGGTCATGCCCTTCGGGGTCAACGAATCGCTGCAGTTCGAACTCGAACTGCCACTGGATCTCGCCGCTTTCAACGAGCGCCTGATGGCACTTTCGAACGCCCATTCCGCCCGTCTGCGGGCCAAACTCCTCGCCGAGCACGCGGAACGGTTGTTTCCGCGCGGCGCGTCCTCGGCGCGCATGATGAACAACCACTTTGGGGCTACGGAACCGCGGCTGATCCGCTATGGCGAGGACGGCGAGTGGCAGCCGCGGGAAATCTCGGACGAAACCCGGGTTTCGCTGCCGTTCGGCGGGCAGGTAACGGCCGGTACGGTTGCGGGCGTGGCCCTGATCCAGGTCCGCAGGCCCGACAACCAGCCGCTGGCCGCCCTGATGACGGATTCCCGGTTGCAGATGGACCTGGCGCTCAAGGCGATCAACTGGACGCGGTTCATCGGCACCGAGGCGATCCGCGTGACCTCGCTCGGGGCCGCGGTCCAGGACGAGAAACATGTGGATGTCTATGGCCGCGTCTGGCAGCAGCGCAGCTGGCGGCTGCCCGCGATGGACCTGGCCGCGGTTGCGCTGGTGCTGCCGGTGCCGAATGGCTACGTGGCGATGATGCGCATCTCGCCGACCGGCCTCGGCTACGTGTTCACCGAGGAACTGAAGATCCTGAGCAACCTGATTTATCTCAGCTATGTCGGCACGCTGCCGCAGTGGCAGGAGTTCAATCAGCTCGACGGCCTGCGCCCCAAGGTCTTCGATGGCATCCGCATCGAGTACACCGCGAACCGGCAGTTTAGTTATCACTCACCGCGATTCGAGATCCGTCTCGAACCAGGGCTCATCGACATCACCGATCGCTCCAGTGTCGTACTGGACCTCACCTACTTTCCGGAACGCGGCGCGGTCGCGTGGGACGTCAGCGCGTTCCATTTCCATGAAGACCTGGAGACATCGCTCAACGTCAGCGTGAATCGCAAGGCGAGGGTGCCACTGGAGATTGGCGGCAACCTGCATCGCGACTGGAATCGCATGCTGCGGCGCGAAGCGCCGTTCGACGGCCGACCTCATCTCGATGACGAATTTCCGCGGATCCGCACCGTGATCGGCTTGCCGCAAGCGGCAGCGCCGGCGGGTGCCGCGGAACCCGAACACCTCTACGAAATCGGCCTGCGCATGCGCGGCTTTTTGAGCGTGGAATTGATGCGCGAAATGCAGCAGCAACTACTCGCTAACTTCAAATTGCTCGAATAGACGCGACGGTCGTGAAATCAGTTCGTTGCGTGTCTTTCGGATGCTTATAACCATCCGAATAAATGGCAGTTTTTCGACCCTCTGCGGCACGATTTCAAACGCACGCGTGCTTGCGACGGAGCGCGCAGTGCCTGCGACGTGCAGTGCCGGCGATGCGCCTTCGCGAGGCACGGCGTGCCCATAATGCGACGATGAAATCACTCCTTTGCATCGCGCTTTTCTGGCCGCTCGCTGCGCTCGAGAACACCTACCCCGCGTGGTCGACTGACGGCGCAAAGCTCGTATTCGAATCGACGCCGGTGTTTACGCCCGACGCACAGTTCATCGTCTATGCCTCCGGGCAGGACGGCAACCTCGACAACTTCCGGATGCGTGTCGACGGATCCAAAAAAGAAATCTCACCAGGCATCCGGGCGCCAATGGTCATCCGCGCGTGAGTGCCGACGGGCGGCGGATTGTTTTTAACAGCAACCGCAGCAGCGACCCGGCGACGACGTGCGCCGCATCACCGACCTGCCGGACTGGGACACTTATCCGGCGATCTCGCCCGACGGAACCCCGGTTGCTGTGGCGGCGCATTACGCCGACCGGCGGCAAGTCCGAGTCCGGCCGCAACGAGGCCTTCGACATCTATATCGCCGAGGCTGACGGAAAACGGATTCTCTGCAACCGTACGGTGGGCACGAGCGTGGACATTTTCGTCATTGCGCTTCGCTGATCGTAGAGTTACGTCGTTTTCGGATGCTTATAGACATCCACGGACACGGACAGACCCGTTCGTTCACTGCGCTGCGAGCGCGGCAGCCGCCTTCTTCATCAATAGAACGAGTTCCGCCGGCCAGTGGCCGGGAAACTAGAAGCTCGCGCCGCCGTACGCGGTGAGGCGCAGCCCCGAACCTTCCGGCCCGACGCCATAGCTCGGGCACAGGATGCGCATTGGGCGCGCGGGTTTCGGCCTTTCGTCCGGGAATGCGGTACTCGATGCGGGCCAGATCCTCGATCGTGGCCGCCTCCAGCGCTTCAGCCAGGCACACCTGAACCTGACCCGCGTTGTTTTCGAATCGCAGCCGTACGCCACGCTGTCGGTCGGGAGGACTTGCGGTGTCGGCGGCGATGAGCGTAGCGACCCGCACCACCCATCGCGATACGGAAACAGCGGTGACCATTGTTGCGCAGAGCGCAGAGCGCAGAGCGCAGAGCGCAGAGCGCCAGATCGTCATCTCCCGTCAATACGGTCGACCGTCCTTGTGCGAATACTTGCCGCGCGTGTCGGCTGCGTTCCAGCGCAGATCGACGTCCGGGTAGTGCGCCGCGTCCTCCGCATCGCGGTTGCTGATCTCGAGGTAGATCGCCGGTGCCGTACCGCGGTTCACGAGCTGATGACCGTCCGCGTGACCCGCCGGAAATCCCGCGCACTGGCCGGCGCGCAAGGGCCGCTCGCCCGCATCGGTGACCAGCACGAGCTCGCCCGCCAACACGAAGATCAACTCATCTTCGTGCGTGTGCCAGTGACGCATCGAAGAGGCGGCGCCTGGCCCGAGCGTCGTGTGATTGATGCCGATCTTCGTGAGACCGGCGGCATCGCCGAGCGCACGTTTTTCGCGCGGCACGACCCGGGAACGGAACGGCTCGGGGTATCCGGAGCGGTGGTTGGCCGTGCATTCGAGGGGGTTGATGGGCGTGGCAATTGATTTCATGTGGTTACACTGCTATATGATGCTTATACGCATCCGTAAATGGTGTCATCCTGAAGAAGAAAAAAGCGCCAAAGAAGATCATCTCGCGTCGCGGCCCCGCTGTGAAGCGCGCCGAGATCGCAAGCTCCACGCGCGCGTTTCCACGCATGAAATCCGCGGCCGTGCCGCGCGCCGGCTGGGTGCGCGCGATCCGCGAGGCGCTCGGAATTTCGCAGTCGCAGATCGCTGCGCGCGCGGGTGTTTCGCGCGCGACGGTGCAGCAATGGGAACGCGCCGAAGCGCGCCGGCGCATCACGCTGCACAGCCTCGATCGCATCGCACAGGCGATGGGTTGCCAGGTTGCGCTGGCGATTGTGCCGAAGGGCGGATCGCTCGAAGACGTGCGGCGTCGCCAGGCGCTGGCGCGTGCGGAGCAACTGCTCAAGGAGAAACGTCAATCTGCGTCCAAGGAAGAACTGCGGCCGCGGGAACTCGAGCGGCGCAAGGAACGGCTCGCGGCAAAACTCTTGCGTGGCAGCCGGCGCAAGCTCTGGCGTCAGTGAGCGGCGGCGGTGATGGCCGGATCACCGGAACATCGTGCGCACGGAATCAGCTGATCGTCGCGTCGCCTTTCAGCTGCTGAATTTCTTCGGCCGTGAGGCCGAGTTCGTTGACCAGCACCTGTTCCGTATGCTGGCCGAGGAGTGGCGGTGGAATCCGGTACTCGAGGGCACTGCGCGAGAACAGCACGGGATTGCGAACCTGTGGAACCTGCCCACCCTGCGGGTGCGGCAGGTCGAAGCGCATCTTCCGGTGCTGCACCTGGGGCTCGGCGAAGACTTCCGCGAGATTGTTGATCGGCCCGCAGGGCACGCCGGCCGCCGCGAGCATCTTGAGCCAGGTCTTCGTGGTCTTCTGCTGGCACAGGCGCTCGACCTGCGGGATCAGGGTGGCCCGGTTCTCGACCCGAGCGGCATTGGTCGCAAAGCGCTGGTCCAGGGCGAGCCCCTGCCGCCCGGCGGCCTTGCAGAACGAGGCGAATTGCCGGTCGTTACCCACGGCCAGCATCAAATGGCCGTCTTTGGTCGTAAACGCCTGATAGGGAACGATATTTGGGTGCGCGGTGCCGCGCCGGCCCGGCGGCTTGCCGGTCACCAGGTAGTTCAGGCTCTGGTTCGCGAGCGCTGCGATCTGGGTGTCGAGCAGCGCGAGGTCGATGAATTGCCCGCGGCCGGACTGTTCGCGCTCGAGGAGGGCGGCGGTAATGGCGGTTACGGCATAAAGCCCAGTAATAAGGTCCGAGACCGCAACGCCGACCTTGACCGGACCCGCACCCGGCTCGCCGTCGGGCACGCCGGTCACGCTCATGAGCCCCGACATCGCCTGGATCATTGCGTCGTAGCCGGCCTCACTGGCTGCGGGCCCGTCCTGGCCAAACGCGGAAATCGAGCAGTAGATGAGCCGCGGATTGACGCCGCGCAACGATTCGTAGCTGAGCCGGTATTTCCCGAGCGTGCCGACCTTGAAGTTCTCGATCAGCACATCGGCGCGCAGCGCGAGTGAACGGATCAACTGCTGGCCGGCCGCCTTGGTGAAATCGATCGCGAGCGATTGCTTGCCGCGATTGGTGCTCGCGTAATAGGCGGCTTCCGCGGTGTCGGCGCCCTGGCCGTCCTGCAACCACGGCGGGCCCCAGTGCCGGGTGTCGTCGCCGGCGCCGGGTTTCTCGACCTTCCATACCGTTGCGCCAAAATCCGCAAGGCATTGCGTCGCCCATGGACCGGCGAGAATGCGGCTGAGATCGAGAACCTTGATGCCGTGCAATGGGCCCATGAGCGATGCCGGGTCGTGTTTTCGTGGTTATGAACGCGTAGCGTCACATATTACGAAACTACGACCTGGCACCGGTTGTCAAATCTGGCTTCATGCCCGAACTCGAAGCGCGGTACAATCGCATTGAGTTCTTGACGAACTAGCGCACCCCGTGAATCAGGAAGATTTCAACATGATTTCCAACAGATCCATTGCATTGATTCCGATCCTGCTTGCCGCATTTGCGCTCGCGGCCTGCGGCCAGAAACAGCCGCCGGCGGACGCGACCGCGGCCGACCCGGCCGTGCAGGCGGAGATCGATCAGGACACCGACCTCAAGGCCAAGGAAGAGGAACTCGCGCGCCGTGAAGCCGAGCTCGCACTGAAGGAAAAGGAAGCGGAACTCGCGAAGCGCGAAGCGGCGCTGGCGAAGGGCTCGACTTCCAGCACGCCGGCGAAGCCAAAGCCTGCGGCCACGACCGCTGCCGCGCCGAAGCCGGCTCCGTCTGGCCCGAAGCAGTACACGGTCCCGTCAGGTACTTCGCTCTCGGTGCAATTGCCGGCCGCCATTTCGACCAAGACCGCAAAAGTCGGCGAGCGCGTTTCGGCGAACCTGACCTCGGACCTCGTCGTGGACGGCAAGGTGGTCGCGAAGGCGGGCGCGTTGTTGCAGGGCTCAGTCAGCGAAGTGATTTCAGGCAGCCAGAAAATCGGCGGCACGCCGACGCTCGGGCTGACCTTCGACAACCTGACGCTCGCGGATGGCAGCGACGCGCGGGTCAGCGGCAGCATCACCCAGGTGGCCGCGAAGAGCGACACGGGACGCGACGCCGCGAAAATCGCGGGCGGCGCAGTCGTGGGCGCCATCATCGGCAATCAGGTCAGCAGCAAGAACGGCAAGATCGTCGGTGCGTTGCTCGGCGCTGCCGCTGGCACGGCCGCCGCGAAGAAGACCGGCACCGAAGTCGAGCTGCCGGCCGGCACGGTGCTTGGTTTCACGCTAACGTCGCCCGTCAACGTGACGATGTAGTCGCGCCGCTACCGGGCGGAGAAAAGGGGACGCACCCCTTTCCCCCGTCCCGGACATAACCCACGTGATCCGCAAGCGCGCAGGCCACCAGGCCCGCGCGCAATTTGCGCACCCCCGCCGTAACGCTACCGAAACTGTGAACGGTGCCCGGCAGGGCGCCCGAACTTTATGAAATCATTGATAAAAGGAGTATGAAGATGTTTGCGAAGTTCATTTATCGCGGCCTGCCAACGGCGGCCCTGCTGGTGACAGCAGCGATCCTCCAGGCGCTCGCGGTCGTCGCGTTCATCTGACGCGCGCTACAGCGATCTGAGCTCGGACAGCGCAGCGTCGAAGCGACGCCTCGCTGCTTCGAGCATCTGCTGGATCGCAACCCCGTCCGCCTGATCGGCGGATTTCTCCATCGCAACGGCCACGGCTTCGAGCCGCGTCGCGCCCATGTTGGCGCTCGCGCCAACCAGCGTGTGCGCCGCGCGGCGCGTCAGCGCAAAATCGCCGCGGGCGATGCCGGTTTCGATATCGTGCAGTGCATGCTCGCCGCTCGCGGAAAAGCTGGCGATGAGCCCGCGTGCGAGTTCCGCATCGCCGCAGGTCACTTCGCGAAAGCGCGCGACTGAAATCTCCGCGCGTGCTGCGCTCCGCTGCTTGGCGGGTCGCACGACATGCCGTCCGGTGCGCGTGCCGATCGCCGGCGCATAACGCTCGAGCATCGCGTCCAGACGATCGCGTTCGAGCGGCTTCGCGATCACGTCGTCCATGCCAACGTCCTTGCAGATCTCGATCTGCTCTTTCATCGCGCTCGCGGTGAGTGCGACGATCGGCAGATGTTGGCCGGCGGCTTCTCCAGCGCGGATTCGGCGCGTGGCTTCGAGACCATCCATCACCGGCATCTGCAGATCCATCAACACCAGATCGACGCGCCGCTCGGCCAGGATGGCGAGCGCCTCCTTGCCATCGGAGGCGAGCACGACATCGCAACCGGCGCGTTCGAGGAACAACTGCGCGACGCGCTGATTGGTCGGATTGTCCTCGACCAGCAGCACTGTGCGGCCGCGGCGGTGGTGATCCTCGACGATCACGTCGCGTGTCACGATGGCGCGCAGCCGCTGCGTGAAGTCGAGCGCCGCATGCGATAGCACGCGTTCCATCGTTGCCAGCAATTCGCCGCGCCGCATCGGCTTGGATAGCTGACCGGCAAACCCCAGTTCACGCAGTTCCTGGCGGTTCGAGCGATCGTCGATCGAGCTGTAGAGCACGAGTCGCAGCTCGGCGATCGATTCGGTGGCGCGCACCCGGCGGGCAAATTCGAGCCCGTCGATACCGGGCATCCGGTGATCGGTTAGCACCGCCTGAAACGGCGTGCCAGCCTCGGCGGCGCGCTGCAGCACGTTCAATGCCTCGATCGCGGAGGCCACCGTTTCCACTTCATAGCTGGCGCCCTGCAGCAAACCGCTGATCACGTGGCGATTGGTATCGTTGTCATCGACGACCAGTACGCGCCGGCCTTCGGATCGCTCCTGAATCGCGGGCTCAGCAACCGTCGCAACACGACAAGGGGCGAGCCGCGCGCTGAACCAGAAAGTCGAGCCACTGCCGACGCGGCTCCTGACGCCGACGTCACCGCCCATCAGCTCCGCAAGACGCTTGACGATCGAAAGCCCGAGCCCGGTGCCGCCGTACTCGCGGGCAGTGGACGCATCGGCCTGCATGAAGGGCTGGAACAACCGCTTCAGCACGTCGGGGGCAAGGCCGATGCCCGTGTCGCGCACCGAGAAGCGGATCAGGTCGGCGATCGGGCCCATCTCGCGCTCCACCCGGATGGCGACCTCGCCTTGCTTGGTGAACTTGATGGCATTCGACACCAGGTTGCTCAGCGCCTGGCGGATCCGGCCGGGATCGCCCAGCACACGTTCCGGCAAGTCGAGTGCCACGTCCACGACCAGTTCCAGGTCCTTGGCTGCGGCCTGCACTGCGAGTGTCGTCGCTACTTCCTCGACATGAGCGCGCAGATCCATCTCGATGCGCTCGAGCTCGAGCTTGCCGGCTTCGATCTTCGAGTAGTCGAGCAGGTCGTTGATCACGACCAGCAGCGCATCGGCACTCGAGCGGATCACGTTCGCATACTCGCGCTGGCGGCGGTCGAGGTCGGTATCGAGCAGGAGCGTAGTCATGCCGATCACGCCATTCATCGGCGTGCGGACTTCGTGGCTCACATTGGAGAGGAACTCGGTGCGCGTGCGGCTGGCGGCGTCGGCCTGTTCGCGCGCTGCGGCAAGCTGCCGCTCCAGTTCCGCGATACGCGGGTCACGAATATCGCTCAAAAGCCGCCCCACACGAGCTTTTGGTCACGCCACCGGAGCCCGTTCCGTTCTAATATCCTGCGATCTGGAAGAGTAACCATGACCGCGGATTCTAGCGCACAGCAGCGCCTGCTGATCGTCGAGGACGACGTTCACATGGCTTATCTGCTCGGCTATCTTGCCGAGAAGGAACGCTTTGCGGTCGAAACGATAGCCGACGGACGCAAGGCGGCCGAGCGCATCGACACCGGACCCGCGGTCGATCTCGTGCTGCTCGACGTGATGCTGCCCTACACCGACGGCTTCGAACTGCTCGAACGGCTGCGCGCCAATCCGAAATGGAAGAACGTCCCGGTCATCATCCTGACCTCGCGGACGCGCGAGCACGACGCGGTGCGCGCGCTCGGCCTCGGCGCCGACGACTACCTGACCAAGCCCTTCAGCCCGGCGGAACTCGTGGCACGCATCCGGCGGCGGATCCGATGAAAAGGAAAAGGGGACATCTCCCTTTGGAAGGGGGACATCTCCCTTTGAAAGGGGAGATGTCCCTTCTGCCCCTGCTGCTGCCACTCCTTGTTACGGCAGCGCTGGCCGCCGCACCGGCGCTCGCTTGCGACCCGGCACTGCAGGCTACCGTCGCCGCCAACCCAAACCACAGCGACGAGCGCGATGCGCTCGCGCGTTCCTGCGCGCGCGCCGGGCGCCACGATGCCGCGCTCGCTCATTACGACACCCTGTTGGCGGTCGGCCCGGACAACGTGGACTGGCTGCTCGGAAAGTCGCAGGCGCTCATTGCGTTGCAGCGCCCGCGCGAAGCGCTGCCGCTACTTGAACGCGGCCGGCAGATCGCGCCGGCCTACGAGGATGTGTGGCGCCTGAATGCTGCGGCGCTCGATTCGCTCGACGAGTTCGATCGCGCAGATGCACTGCTGGCCGAAGCCGCGCAGGCATTCCCGCAATCCGACTGGCCGGTGCCGCGACGGCGTGCGCTCGCGGAGCGGCGGCTCATCGAGCGGGGCACGCGATTATCGTTGGATGCGAGTTATGAGGACCTCTCCGGCGGGCGCCCGTCATGGCGTGGTGCGACCGTCGGCATCGATCGCCGGCTCGACGAACGGCGCCGCGTCCTCGCAGGCCTGCATCTCGAGGAACGCTTCAACACGCAGGATGAGCAGATTTCGGCCGCCTATGCCGAGCGCCTGAACGACGACTGGTCCTGGAGCCTCGCAGGCGATGTGGCACCCGACGCCGAACTGCTGCCCGAGTGGAGCCTGGCCGTCGAAACCGGCCGCGCACTGCCGGGCGGGCGTAGCCTTGGGCTGCGCGCGCGGCACGCGAGCTTCGCCACCGTGGACGTGGATTCCATCGCCGCGACATTCGAGCAGTACCTCGAGTGGTTTCGCGTCGCCTACACATTGAATGCGGCGAAACCGACCGCGATCGACACCAGCTTCGGCCATTCGCTGCGCTTTGCCCACGACTATGGCCGTGACAGCCAGGTGACTTTTGCGCTCGGCTATGGCGAGGAAGCCGAGACCATTGCCCCCGGCATCGTGCGAGTGACCGACGTGCGCAATGTGTCGCTCAGCGGTTTGCATTGGCAGAGCGCCGCCTGGGGTTTTTCCTGGGAGGCTGGCTGGTACGAGCAGGGCGATCTCTACGACCGCATCCGGATACGACTTGGACTCGAACACCGGTTCTGAACTGATCGTCACGTTGGCGTGGCGTAGCGCACAGGTTGCGGGCGCTGCGGCGGCGCTGATGCTGCTGTTCGCGCTGATCGTGCGCCGCTACCTGCAACGCCAGGCGCGCCTGCACGCACGGGTCATCGACGCGTGGCGGCCGCTCTTGACTCGCGCAGCGATCGAAGAGGGCGAGCCGCCGGCCATGCCGACGCTGCCAGCACGGCACATTCCCTACCTGATGGAAGAGTGGAACGCGCTGCACGATGCCTTGCGCGGCGAGTCCTCTGACAAACTCAACACGGTCGCCCTGAAGCTCGGTCTTGACGTTGCCGCGCGCCGGATGATGCAGTCACGCCAGGTCGGGCGGCGCATCCTCGCGATCCGCACGCTCGGGCACCTGCGCGATCCGTCCTCGTGGAAGCCGCTCCAGGAGCAGCTTGCCGCGGTCAATGCGGTGGTCTCTTTTTATGCTGCCGCCGCGCTGGTGCAGATCGATGCGCAACGCGCCATGCCCGGCATCATGCTGCAGCTCGCCGAGCGCGAGAGCTGGCCCGGCGAGGCGATGGCGCGCCTGCTCGTGGATGCCGGCGCCGACGTCGCGCGCGAGCCGATCCGCGCGCTGATGCTGTCGCTGGCACCCTCCAAGGTACCGCCGCTGCTGCCCTGGCTTGCGCATGTGGACGCGGTGCTTGGCAGCGAGGTCGGCATCGAACTGCTGCGTCGCCACCCGGACAACGTCGACATCGTCGCGGCCGCACTGATCGTCATTCTCGACCCTGGCGTACTGTCGGAACTCGCGCGATTCGCAAATTCGACGGATCCGGACGTACGCAAGAACCTCGCGATCGCATACGGGAATCTCGGCGGGCTCGGCGAGACCGACACGCTGACCCAGTTGATGTGCGACCGGGTCTGGTGGGTACGCTATCGAGCCGGTCAGGCGTTGCTGCGACTCAAGGGCATGGATGCGGCGGGAATCGCCGCAGTGCGCAGCCATCTTACCGACCCATACGCGCGCGACATGCTGAAGCATGTGTGCGCGGAGGCGGAACTCGCATGAGCCTGCGCGGTTTCCTCGAAGCGGTGCAATGGGGGTTTCTCGGCTATTTCGTGCTGCTGAACACGATCTACCTGGGCCTCGCATTCACCGCGCTGTACGGGCTGCGCCGCTACATGAGCGGCATCAGCGCGACCGAGCGCGTGTTGTCGCACCTGCAGATGCCGGTGTCGCTGGTGGTGCCCGCCTTCAACGAATCGGCAACCATTGCGACTTCGATCCGGGCGCTGCTGCAACTGCGTTACCAGCACTTCGAGGTGATCATCGTCAATGACGGTTCGAAGGACGACACGCTCGCGGTGATGATCCGCGAGTTCGAGCTGACGCCCTTCCCCGAGGCCTACCGCGTACAGATCAAGACCCAGCCGGTGCGCGGGATCTATCGCTCGCTCAAGTATCCGAACCTGCGCGTGATCGACAAGGAGAACGGTGGCGGCAAGGCGGATGCGACCAATGCCGGAATCAACGCGGCACGCCATCCGATTTTCTACTGTGGCGATGCCGATTCGATCCTCGACCCGCACAGCCTCGAGCACGTGGTGCGGCCGTTCCTCGAGGATCCGCACACGGTTGCCTGCGGCGGCACGGTGCGCATCATCAATGGCTGCACCGTGCGTGGCGGGGTGCTGGAAAAGGTGGGCCTGCCGCGCAATCCCCTGGCACTCGTGCAGGTGGTCGAATACCTGCGCGCATTTCTCGGCGGGCGGCTCGGCTGGAGTTCGATCAATGGCATGCTGATCGTGTCCGGCGCGTTTGGCGTTTTCCATCGCGACACCGTGGTCGAGGCGGGCGGTTTCCGGGCGGATGTCATTGGCGAAGACATGGAGATGACGGTGCGCCTGCATCGCACCTTGAGCGCGCGTGGGCAACGCTATCGGGTCGCGTTCATCCCCGATCCCGTGTGCTGGACCGATGCGCCGGAGGATATCGGCACGCTCGCGAAACAGCGCAAGCGCTGGCAGCGCGGCCTCGCCGAGAGCCTGTGGAGCAATCGCAAGCTGTGCTTTGCGAAAGGCAGCGGTGCCGCCGGCTGGCTGGCATTTCCATTCTTCGTGCTGTTCGAGCTCTTAAGCCCGGTGGTCGAAGTCGGCGGACTGCTGGTGATGGCAACCGCGTTCGCACTCGGAATGATGACCGGGATGAATTTCCTCGCTTTCGTTGCCGCCGCATTCGCACTCGGGCTGATGCTTTCGACCACGGCGATCCTGCTCGAGGAATTGTCGTTCCACACCTACCCGAAAGCACGCCACGTGTTGGTACTTTTCCTGGTCTCGATACTCGAGAACTTCGGCTACCGCCAGGTGATGTCCATCTGGCGGCTGCAGGCGCTTTACGGCTGGCTCACCGGTGCGCGCATCCACTGGGGCGTCATGAAGCGCAAGGCCGACTGGCAGCAATAAGAAGGGACATCTCCTTTTCAAAAGGGACATTTCCCTTCTAAAGGGGACGTGACTCTCGGTTGCGTCGCCTGGTTCGCAAGCATCGCCCGCTGCTCAGTTCGAGCTCGTCGATGAATTCATCCGAGCCGCAAGGCAGATCTTTACTCGCATTCTTTCGCAGGACAGTGAGCTCCCGCGCATCATCGCCTTCAGCAAGCCAAGCAGACCAATCGCCGATGCCCGCGATTTGTCGCTGCCATCCGGGCTCGGTCGCCAATATCGCATCCTTGCGCAGTCCGCAGTGGGCGCTGGCGCTGGACCAGCGATAACTCTCCGCGCACCGCACCATGCCGGCGCGTACGGGATTGCGCTCGAC
This sequence comes from Gammaproteobacteria bacterium, assembly GCA_031403675.1. Lineage (GTDB taxonomy): Bacteria > Pseudomonadota > Gammaproteobacteria > Steroidobacterales > Steroidobacteraceae > SCUD01. Next base: position 18,943 of record JANNTO010000248.1, read on the forward strand.
ATAGCGGATCGCGGCCCAGCAATGCCGTTTATCGAGCGCCGACGCGAAGTACCGTCCCTGCCAGACGTGGCCGCTCCAGCCCTTCATGCCGTTCACGCGTTGCGCGTAGCGCAAATGAATAGGCCCAAGCGAGAGCGGCAGGGAATCTATGGCCGCAGGAACGAGCACCAGGTGAACGTGATTGGGCATCAGGCAGTAGGCCAGCACAGCGACCTGGTGCTTGACTGTGTATTCATGCAGCAATGCCAGATACGTCTGATGATCGGCGTCGGAGAAAAACACCTGCCCGCGCCGATTGCCGCGCTGTGTCACGTGGTGAGGCAGGCCAGCACATAGGAATCGAGCAATCCTGGGCACGGCCAAAGGGTATCGATGCCAGTTGCGCGAGATGGCCCGGTATTTAGCTGCGTTCGCGCACATGTGGCCAGAAAGAGGAGATGTCCCTTTTGAAAAGGGAGATGTCCCCTTTCAGGTGCTTTCAGGTGAGGGCGCGTACCAGCAGGAGCCCGCAGAAGCCGGTCAGTGCCGCGGCGGCGAATGCGAGCACGATCGGCCGCCAGCCGGCCTCGCGCAGATGCGAGAAGGTGACGCCGAGCCCGACGGCCGCCATTCCGCAGAGCAGCAGCCATTCCGAGGCGCGCTGCGCATAGACCAGCAGGCTTTGCCACGCAGCGGCATCGCCGGCCATGTTGTCGCCCACGGTGCGCACGAGCACGAGCCCGATGAAGCAGAGCACGAATACCGGGACGGCCTTCCGGTACCAGCCGCGCGGTTTCTCGCCGGCTGGCGTCGATTCGCTGCGCGCTGCCACGAACGCGGCCGTCGGTATCAGCACCAGCAGTCCGAGCGTGCGCAGGAACTTGGTCAGGCCGGCGATTGCGACCGTATCCGGCGCGTCGAACTGCTCCGCATAGATCAGCGCCGCGCCGACCACCTGCGAAGTGTCGTGAATGGACGAGCCAAAAAACATGCCGGCCGGCAGGGCTGCGGATCCGAACAGCGCACCTGCAAGCCAGGGGTAGGTCATCATCGCGGTGGATCCGAACAGCACCACGCAGGTGAGCGCGATGCCGATGTCGGCCTTGCGCGCGCGCAGCAGCGGTGCGACCGCGATGATGGCCGTCGCGCCGCAGATCGCCGTTCCCGCCGCAAGCAGCTGCCGCATGCCTGCCGACACACCGAGCAATCGCCCCAGGCCCATCGTTGTGAGCAGCGCCACGGTGACGCAAGCGAGCACGATCGGCACCGCGACCAGGCTCACGTCGGCGAGCACCATCAACGTGAGCCGCAGGCCGATCAGCGCGATGCCAATGCGCAGCAGCGTCTGGCCTGCGAATTCGAGCCCAGGTTCCGCCCAGGCGCCCACGCCGAGGATGTTCCGCCACAGGATGCCGAGCGCGATCGCGCACAGCACGGCGCTGACCGCGGAATCCGTCGCGTAGTACAGGCCCTTGGCGATGATCGCGAGTGCGACCGCAAAGGCGAGGCCAGGGAGAGCAGCAGTGATTGCCCGGCTACCTGAGGGCGAAGGAAGGGTCACAGTGCCGCAAAGTGTAATGGAATCCCAGTGGATTTCTCGCCGAAGGCACAGCCGTACGGTGGATCGACAGTGCAGCCTTGGCGGTACGCTTGCCGCGACCAGACCCAGGAACTGTTCAATCGCGTCGCCTTTCTCGTTGTACTACATTGTATGACATGAAATCATCGATCCTGACCATCCGCATCGACCAGGCCCTGGTGCGGCAACTGGCGCGTGCCGCCAAACGCAGCGGGCGCAGCCGCAGCGAACTGGTACGTGATGCACTGCGTCGCCAGCTCGCGCTGGCCCAACTCGATGATCTGCGCCGCAGAATCATGCCGCTCGCCGAAGCGCGCGGCTATCTCACCGACGAGGACGTCTTTCGCGACGTCTCATGATCGTTTGTTTCGACACCAACGTACTGGTGAGCGCAGTTGCAACTCGCGGCATTTGCGCGGACGTCGTCAATGTCGCCATAGCTGACCATCAGCTGATTGTCGGTCAGACCGTGCTCACTGAACTGCGCCAAGTGCTGCTCCGCAAGCTGCGGCTCCCGGCTGCTGCGGCGGATGAAATGGAATCGTTCCTGCGCCTGCATGCAACAATCATCAAGGCGGCGCCGGTCCAGCCACTTGAGGCGCTGGGAGAGAATGACAGCGCGGTCCTGTCCGAAGCGATTGCGGGCAAGGCCATTGTTCTCGCGACCGGGGATCAGGAACTCATTGGGTTTTCCGCTGAGGCGTCGATCAAGATCCTTTCACCGCGCGGCTTCTGGGATCTGTTGCGATCCGCCTAGCGGATTTCCCGCATCAGCGCCTCTGGGTCGTAAACCTTGCCGTCCTTGATCACGCGGTGCACGCGCGCGAGGTTGCCGACATCCTCCAGCGGATTCGCGTCGAGCACGACCAGGTCCGCAAGCATCCCGGGCGCAATCACGCCGGTCTTGCCCGCGAGCCCGAGCGCCTGCACGCCATTCGTGGTCGCCGAACGCAGCACCTCGAGCGGCGTCAGCCCTGACTCCTGCATCAGGCGCATCTCGCGGTAGATTGACGGCCCGTGCAGCGTGCCGATATTGCCCGCGTCCGTGCCCATGACGATAGTCACGCCTGCATCCGTCATTGTCTTCAGGTTCTCCATTGCGATGCGCGGCGGGTCCGGTGTCTTCGCGGCGGCCATCAGCTTCGAGACCACCTCCGGCCGCTTATCCGCCGGCATCCCATTCAGATCGTCCATCGCCGCAAGGATCTCGGGGTCTGCGCGCAGCAATTCTTCCGGCGTTGCGCGCCACTGGTTCGACAGCGCGAGCGGATAGCCCAGCTCGACGAACAGCGTCGGGCAGTACAACGCCCGGTTCTGCTTCGCGAGTGCAATGAATTCCTCATCCACCGGCTGATCGAAGACCGAGTGCACCAGCAGATCGGCGCCCGCGCGGAGCGCCGCCTTCGCGATCACGAGCTCGGTCGCATGCACAGCGAGTCTCCTGCCAGCCGCGTGGGCGGCATCGCCGGCAGCTTTCACAATGGCCTCCTGTGCGGCGAGATCGTCGCCCCGCTGATGGATGAACCAGACCTTGATGTAGTCCGCATTGCGCGCCAGTTGGCGCGCGGCAAGTGCGCGCGCCGCCTCGACCGTATCGATGCGAATAATCGGCGGATCGCCGAGATCGAGCGGCGGATCAGCGATCATGGAAATGAGCGGCCCGGCGACCGCCATGCGCGGCGCAGCGACAGTCGCCGCGGCCCGATCGCGCACGTCGAAGTTCCAGAACGGCCCGCCGATGTCCACGACCCCGGTGACACCGCTGGCGAGCCACACCTTGAAGGTCGCATCGAGCCGCGCTTTGTTGCGCGCGGTTTCCTCGGCGTACGGCACGACGGCATTGAAATCCGCCGCATCGGGTCGTGTATAGAGATTGCCGGACTGGAAGAAATGCACGTGCGAATCGACCAGACCGGGCACGACCCACTTGCCATAGCCGTTGATCACGGTCGCGCCCTGCGGCAACTCGAAGGTCACGTTCTGCAGCACCGCCTCGATGCGGTTGCCGCGGATCACGATGCTCGAGTAAGGCTCGAGCACCGCGGCGCCTTCGCGCTCGGGATGCACGATGGTGACACCAGTGATGTAGACCATGCCGGCGCCCGGCGGTTTGGCCTGTGCGGCGGTTGCGAGGAGGGCGCAGAGGGCGATCAGGATTCGATGGCGCATGGAAATACCTTGAACGGGTGAAACTTGCAGGCCGTGAGTCGGGTCCATACAGGTGACTAGCGTAGGTCAGTGAGAGGAGAAATTGCCATGAAAACCCTATTGACCCTGGTGCTGGTCGCGGTGCTCGCGAGCGCCTGTTCAAGTACGCCGAAGCGCAGCCAGGGCGAGCGGGTCCTCGCGCGCTACGAGGGCTATATCGGTGCGCCGATCCGCGGCTTCACGGCGTTTCGCCAGCAGTCGTGGCAGCCGATCAACCGCACCCAGCTCATCCTCTGGATCGACTTCAGCCATGCCTATCTGCTCACGATTACCCCTGGCTGCCCGGACCTGATGTTCACGGATGGGGTCCGTGTGACTTCGACGGGGAGCAATATCTCGACGTTTGACTCGGTGCTGGTAGGAGACAACCGCTGCCCGATCACCGAGATCCGGCCCATCGACCTGCGCCAGATGCGCGCCGACCGCAAGGAACTGGAAGACAACAAGCAGCCGGCCAAGCCATAAAAAGGGACGTTCCCTTTCGCGAGAAAGGGATGCGTCCCCTTTTAGGTCCAGTGAGAAAAGGGTAACGTCCCCTTTTATGCTGCGACCCGCGACGATCCTGATTCTGCTGGCCGCTCTCGCGGCTGGCAGCGGCTGCGCCAAAGATCCCGCCCCGGCGCCACTCGCACAGACCGAAACGCAATTCCTCGAGTTCCTCGACGCCGCCAATGCGGTGGACTACATCGATTCCGGCATGGTCGCGGACTACGAAGGCAAGGAACTCGCGGCCTGGAACACGCAACTCCTCGATCGCCACAAGGCGCTGCTGTCGAGCATTGAAGCGCTGGATGAGCCAAAGCTCGAAAAAGCGGACACCGCGGCCCTCGCCGCCATCCGCGTTACGCTCGCGGACTATGGCGATCCCAGCCCCGCAGTTGCGAATTCGCCCGACTCGCTCGCCTGCAAGGACGCCGGCGACAAAGACCTCGATTACGATGAACTGCGCGAAGTGCTCTCGGCCTGCTTCCGCGAGATCGGCAATGACCTGAAGTTTGAGCAGGGCACGATCGATCGCGGCGGCGCGCTCGGGTTGTTCTACGACCTTGAAGAACCGGCCCGCCGCAAGCTGCTGTTCGACGCATTCCTCCCGCTCTGGTCCGCAATCAATGGCAACAACGAGCCCGACAGCCCGTATCGCCGCTTGATCCGACTCGCGGCAGCGGAGGAGGCGACCAATGGATCCGGCGCCGCGGCTGCCGCGCGCGCCATCGGCGTCACGGTGGATGAGGTTGAGCGCTGGCTGGTGCAGATCCTCTCGGCCTGGCGCGACGCCAATCCGCCCGACCTGATTGAACCCTGGGATTATCGCTACGCCGTCGGCGCGGCGAATCGCGAACTCAAGCCGGCGTTCGCGGCCAATCCGATGATCCCGCTCAACGACCGCTTCTACGTGGACCTCGGCGCGGATCTCGCGAAGCTCGGCGTCGTCTACGACATCAAGAACCGATCGGACAAGTCGCCGCTCGCCTACACGGATTTCCTCGATCGCGGCCGCATGGAAAACGGCGCCTGGCGGCCGACCGTCGCGCGCGTGGTCGGGCGCTATGAGGAGAGCGACCTGTCCTCGCTGAACGAGCTGGTGCACGAGAATGGCCACGCGGTGCATATCAGCGCGATCCGCAATCGCCCGGCCTTCACCGACTGGACCGACACGATCTTCACCGAAGCCTTTGCGGATGTTCCGTCGTGGAGCGTGTATGAGCCGGCATGGCAGCGGAAGTACCTGGGCACCGAGCTACCGGTTGCGATGTCGCTGCGCGCGCTGCACGGCAGCGTGATGCTGGACGTTGCCTGGTCGCTGTTCGAGATCCGCATGCTGCGCAATCCCGATACCGATCTGAACGCACTCTGGACCGACATCACGCGTGAGTATCTGCACATCGCGCCGCACCCGGAGGTGGCGTGGTGGGCAGTGCGCGTGCAGCTCGTGAGCAACCCGGGGTACATGGTCAACTATGGCCTCGGCGCCGTGCTGACCGCCGAGATGCGCAAGCGCACCGAAGAAGTCATCGGCCCATTCGATGCCGGCAACCAGAAGTGGCACGAGTGGAGCAGCGAGCAGATGCTCCGCTACGGCTCCGAAAAGAGCGCGAAGGATCTGATGCAGTCGCTACTGGGCCGCCCGCTCTCTGCAGGCGCCGTGCTCGAACAAATCCGCCGCATTAATTAAAAGGAGACGTCCCTTTCTTCGAAAAGGGACATCTCCTTTTAGATAGGCCCGTAGCCCAGCGCGCGCTTGCCGAGTTCCAACGCCACCAGCAGCGCCATCGCGAGCACGATGAACCAGCCGACAGTGAAGGCCCGCCGCCGGTTCGGCACGTAGTTCGAGCCCACGTGAATCCACAGGTGCACGATCCGGCTCAGCGCGAAGAGCGAGGCCACCGCGAGCGCAACCCAGTGCACCGCGTCCAGCGCCCAGAGCGCGATAGCCAGCACGTAGAACAACACCGGCACCTCGAACTGGTTGCGGATGTTGTTGTTGATCTTCATGACGCTTTCGGGCCAGGCATCGTCGAACAGCGCCCGGCGCGCCATGTCCACCTCGCCGGCCTTCATCGCGCGGATCTTGGCCTTGATCAGCAGCACGTAGGTTGCCAGCGTCAGCAGCACCTGGACCAGGACCGGGCCAAAGATGAGGTCGCGGTTCATGGCTGCCATCATGCCACGACTGACGCCACGCAAAAGGGGACGCACCCCTTCAAAAGGGTGCGTCCCCTTTACCCCGTCCGCCCGAGCGGCGCGCTCGCCACGTCCCGCCACAGCAACAGGTTGCCGACCCGCGCCGAGGCGCCCTCGTAGAACCCCTGCTGCGGCGCAAATTCCCGCGGATTGCGAAACGTGCCG
>JANNTO010000249.1:0-5491 GCA_031403675.1 Gammaproteobacteria bacterium
CACATGCCTCTGTTGGAACTGGTAGTCCGGACGCGTCAGTTGGGACCGGCAGTGCCGACGCATCAGTTGGCACGGGGAGTGCGGACGCTTCTGTGGGCACTGGTAGTGCAGATGCCTCTGTTGGAACTGGTAGTCCGGACGCGTCGGTTGGGACCGGCAGTGCCGACGCATCAGTTGGTACGGGGAGTGCGGATGCTTCTGTAGGCACTGGTAGTGCAGATTCATCACTCGGCACCTAGAGCGCCGCCGGCTAATCCGGCTGAATTCACGCCTTCGAGTGGCACCTTTTGCCGCTCGCAATCGACTGCATTGAGTACCTGGTCCACTCGGGCCGCTCTCGAATTCACCCACGCCTGTTAGCGTAAGCTTGCTCCGTCACCCTCGTTCGTGTGCGGGGCTAATCTGATGCGATTGCGGTCTTTTCCCTTGTGCGCGAGGTGGCAGCAGTTTGCGGTCATTGCACTCGCAGGGGCCGCCATACTGGTCGCAACTTCATGCGGGGGCGGCGATACAGCCGGGCAACCGGATGCTGGCTCAGAGCCTCTCGTCCTGCGACGCGGGCTGGGTGGGCAGCCTGGCTCGCTTGATCCGCAACGCGCGGAAGACGCGTTCTCCTACGATGTTCTGCGGGATCTCTATGAGGGACTCACGGCGAGCAGTCCGGAAGGCGAAGTCATTCCGGCGGCTGCAACCTCCTGGAAGATCGACGACGCCGGAAAGCGCTATACGTTCACGCTGCGGCAAAGTGCCCGCTGGTCGAACGGCGATCCGGTCGTTGCCTCAAATTTCGTTGCGGCATTTCAGCGTGCGGTGGATCCGGCTACTGCGTCTGGCGCAGCAGACCTCCTGCGGGCCATCCAGAACGCGCCTGAAGTCCTGAGCGGGAAACTGCCCAAGGAACAACTCGGTATTCGCGCCGTCGATGATTACGTGCTTGAGATCGTGCTGTCGCGTCCGGTGCCGTACTTCCCCGACATCCTGACTAATACGGTTGCAGCGCCAGTGCCCAATGCAGTGTTGTCTGGCTCCATCGGTTTCTCCGAGCCAGGCGTGTCAATCAGCAATGGTCCGTATCAGCTGGCTGCGTTGACGCCAGGCGCCAACCTGCGGTTGACCCGCAATCCGCACTACTGGGACTCGTCGTCGATCGTGTTCGACGAGGTCAATTACGAGTTCGTGCCTGACGAGAACGCCGAGTTCACCCGATTTCGCGCCGGCGAACTCGATGTCACCAATACTGTTCCGGAGCAACGATTCGAACAACTCGTCAAAGAACCCGAATCCGGGTTACAGCATCGCGCCACGCTTGCGACCTTCTATTTCACTTTCAATACCGATCGTGGCCCGTTGCGCGGGCGCCCGGCACTGCGCGAAGCGCTGTCGCTTGCAATCGACCGCGAGGCAATCACGTCTTCGATCACGCGTGCGGGGCAGGTTCCTGCATATTCCCTTGTGCCCGCGGGCGTATGGAATTACACGCCGGCGCAGTACCAGTGGCATGCAACAGCGCATGCCGATCGGATCGCGCGGGCCCGCACTCTCTATGCCGCGGCCGGATACTCGTCGAAGCGGCCATTGCGGCTGAGGCTGCTGTACAACGAAAACGATCTGGTGCAGAAAGTGTGCATCGCGGTGGCTGCAATGTGGAAGGAAGCTCTCGGCGTCGAGATCGAGTTGATCCAGATGGAATTCAAGGCGTATCTGGCTGCGCGTGCCGATCCTGCGCAATGGGACGTCGTGCGTGTGGGCTGGACCGCCGACTACAACGATGCCTCGACGTTTCTCGATACGATGACAAAAGACAGCCCGCAAAACTTCGGGCGCTGGGAAGCCCCCCGCTTTGCCGAGCTGCTCGAGTCTGCGGCGATGGAGGCCGATCCCGCAGAGCGACGCGCGACCTTGCAGCAGGCGGAAGCCCTGATTCTCGAGGACTATCCGCTGCTGCCGGTCTACTTCTACGTGACCAGACGGCTGGTGCAGCCGCGCATCGCTGCACCCGCTATCAACCCGATGAACCGCACCTACTCGCGATACTTTCGCATCGCGGATTAGCAGGTCAGAGCGAGCGTTCTACCTTGGCCGCCTTGACCAGTTCCTTGAGGTGCGCCTCGAATTTCTTCTGAATGACCATCGGTTCGATCTGCGCTTTCACTGCGTCGTAGGGCGGCGGTGTCGTCGCGCGCGTTTCTTCCAGCCTGATGATGTGCCAGCCGAACTCGGACTTCACAGGCGTGGCCGTGTACTTGCCGATCTCCAGCTGCTGCGCCGCATCTGAGAATGGCTTGACCATCTGAGCCGGGCTGAACCAGCCCAGGTCGCCGCCTTCGGTGGCGGAACCGTCCTTCGAATGTTCGGTAGCCAGTTTCTCGAACTTTGCACCCTTGTCGAGCTGGGCGATCAGGCTCTTGGCCTGCGCCTCGTCTTCTACCAGGATGTGACGCGCGTGGTACTCCTGCTTCGGCAGATCGGCGATGCGCGAATCGTATTCCGCCTTCAGCTCTACTTCGGTCGCCTTCAAACTCTCGGTGAACTTCTTGAAAAGCATCTCGGCAAGCGCGCTGTTGCGCACCAGCTCGAGACGGGCACTCGGCTCACCGGCGGCCAGCTTCTGCTTCTCGGCCTCCTGCGCGCCGGTATACATGCCGATCAGTTCTTCAAGTGATTCGTTCCGCTCCTCGGCGGTGAGATCGCCCGGCGCCTTGCCCGCATGGCGGGTCTTGACGTAGAGGTCCCACACTTCGCGTGAAATCGGAGTCCCACCAACGACGGCAACCGGCTTGGCGGCCGCATCCCCTGGGGCCTCGGCTTTGGTGCAGCCGGCGGCCAGCAGCAGGCCCACAAACGTAATTGCCAACACGTGCATGTATCTCATGATTTCCTCGATGGGTTGTCGTCGGGTGATATCGCTTCAATATTCAACGCATGAATTTGGCTCGGCATCATTTCCGCCAGGGCTGCGTAAACCATGCGATGCCGCTGTAACCGGCTCTGTCCGGCAAATGCATCAGACTCGATCCGGACCAGGAAGTGCCCCGCACCGCCGCGAGCACCGGCATGCCCCACATGCCGTGCGCTGTCGTCTTGAACCGATATGCGCGCTGCGGCAAATGCTGCTTCGAGCCTGGTCTGAATCTGGTCAACTGACGGGCGTGCCATCGTGACCTGCTTGCGCCGCAATCCAGAATCCCTGGGCGACGATGAATACGAACGTCAGTCCTAGCATCCCAAACAGCTTGAAGTTGACCCAGGTCACTTCATCGAAGTAGCGGAACACGAAAAGATTTGCTGCGCCCATAACCAAGAAAAATCCGATCCACATCCAGTTGAGACGCCGCCACAGCCGCGGGCTCAACGCGAATTCGGCGTCCGTCGCCGACATCAGTCGCTGGACTAGCGGGCGTTCGCCGAACCGGCGCCATAGACTGACAAGAAATGCGCCGGCGAATAGCCAGTTAACGACCGTCGGCTTCCACATGATGAACGCCGTGTCGCGGATCAGCAGTGTCAGGCCGCCAAACACCAGCACTAAACTGGCCGAAACGATGTGCATCGGGTTGACACGCCGGTTGCGAAGCCAATACACGGAAACCTGAAGCACCGTCGCGATGATGATCACGACCGTCGCGATATAGATGTTGGCTAGCTTGTAGGCGACGAAAAACGCGATAACCGGCAGGAAATCGAACAGCAGCTGCATGCGCGGAACCGTCTTGAGGGGTGCCAATGATAGCGGAACCGGCCCAGCCGTGTCCCAGTACATAATGGACGATGGCCGAACGCCTGGAGTTGCATCCGACGACCCCACAGGCGCGCATCCTGCGTGGCGCCGCGGATTGCCTGCGCAATGGCGGCGTCATCGTGTACCCAACCGACTCCTGCTACGCGCTCGGATGCGCAATCGGCGCGAAGGATGCGATGGAGCGCATCCAGCGCATCCGCCAGGCCGGCAAACACCATTTTTTTACCGTGATCTGCCGCGACCTGTCGGAAATCGCCCGATTCGCGCGCGTGGACAACTGGCAGTACCGCCTGCTGAAGGCATTTACGCCGGGCCCCTATACCTTCGTCTTGCGTGCGACACGGGAGGTGCCGCGCCGCCTGATGGAGGAGCGTCGCAAGACCGTCGGTATCCGCGTGCCCGATCATGCGGTCGTTCAGGCGTTGCTGAAGGATTACTCGGAGCCGCTGATGAGCACAACTTTGCTGCTGCCGGGTGACGAGATGCCGATGACCGATGCCCGCGAGATCGAGGACCGGATTGGTAACGTCGTTGACCTGATTCTGGACGCCGGCAATTGCGGGCTTGAACCCAGCACAGTCGTGGATCTGTCGGGAACCGCGCCGCGACTGCTGCGCTCGGGCAAAGGCGATCCGCGTCCATTCCAATGACCGGCATCACGCTGGATCGCAACGTATAATCACCGGCAAATCCCGGCGATTGGCCCGGGACGCCATTTGGACGGTCCATGGATCTGGCCTCGTTTCTCACGAACGTCTCGATTGGCGCCGTTCCCATCGTTTTCGCAATCACGGTTCATGAAGTCGCCCATGGCTGGGTCGCAAGGCATTTCGGGGACCGAACCGCCGAGGCACAGGGTCGCCTGAGCCTCAATCCCATTCGCCACATCGATCCGATCGGCACGGTGCTTGTACCGCTGCTACTCCTGTGGATCGGCGGTTTCCTGTTCGGTTGGGCGCGGCCAGTGCCGGTGAATCCGCGCAACTTGCGCAACCCTCGTGCAAATATGGTGTGGGTATCGGCGGCAGGACCAGCGGCCAACCTCGCCATGGCGATCATCTGGGCTTTCCTGATGATGCTGAGCCAGAGACTGGAACTCGGTGTTGCGGGGCTTTGGCTCGAATCGATGTCGGCAGTTGGCATCTTCATCAACGTGCTGCTGGCGGTGTTCAACATGCTGCCGATTCCGCCCTTGGACGGAGGCCAGGTATTGACGAATCTGCTGCCGCGAGGATCAATCAGCAGCATGCTCGAAAAGGTTGCCCCCTTTGGCTTGTTCGTTGTGCTCGGCCTGCTCGCGACCGGCATGCTGTCGCCGCTGGTGAGCGGCCCTATCGCGTACCTGCAGGGTCTGCTGGTCGCGACGTTTGGTCTGCAGACCGCCTAGGAGCACCGGCATGTCGGCCATTCAAGGCAAGAACCGCCGCGTCGTCTCCGGTATGAGACCGACCGGACAGCTGCATCTTGGTAATTACCATGGTGCGCTCGCCAACTGGGTCGAGCTTCAGTACCGCTACGAGTGCTATTTCTTCGTCGCAGACTGGCATGCGATGACGACTGGCTACGAAGACACCGCGGCGTTCAAGGCCAATGCGCACGAGGTCGTCATCGACTGGCTCGGCGCCGGCCTCAATCCAAGTGCCTGCACGATCTTTGTGCAGTCACGGATTCCCGAACACGCCGAGTTGCACCTGATTCTGTCGATGGTCACGCCGGTTTCCTGGCTTGAACGGGTGCCAACTTACAAGGACC
>JANNTO010000250.1:0-4713 GCA_031403675.1 Gammaproteobacteria bacterium
GCTGCTCGTCCTCGACGACAAGTATCAGGGTTTCCGCCATGCGTAGTCGGGCAGCCTGCGGTTTCATTGTTGAGGAATTATGACACCCGCCGCCTCAGCGCTTGTGCACAACCTCATTGCGCAGGTAGACGGGCAATGCACGGCTCGCACCGACGGTCCGCCCCGCGCTGAAGTCGAGCGCCCCAAGGCGCGCGATATCCGCCGCACGCGGTAGCAGTTGGGCTGCGATTCCAGAGAGCCTTCCAGCAAGGCGCTGTCCAAGTTCAGGATAAGCGGCGAAGCCATGACCTGCGGCGAACCAGGATCCATCGTCCGGCGCCACCACGTCGCCGGGATTTGCGAGTCGTTCTTCCGTCAGCGCGACCGGATGACCGCCGGCGCAATCGAATGCCGCCCAGTACACCTGCCCCATGCGGGCATCCATACAGGCGAGTACTCGGCCTGCGCCTGAAGCTCCTGCACCTGCAGCAGCCAGTGCCGCCAGATCGCTGACCGGCAACACCGGTCGGTTGCTGCCCGCGGCAAGGCCCTGCGCGACGCCGGCGGCGATCCGAAGCCCGGTGAATCCGCCGGGGCCGCGTCCAAACGCAATCGCATCGACTGCACCGACCCGCAGGCCGGCTTCTGCCAGCAACTGGTCCACCATTGGCAGCAATCGGTCAGCGTGCCCGCGGCCGATGACTTCGTAGCGTTCGGACACGTTGCCATCCAGGTACAAGGCCGCCGAGCAGGCTTCCGTGGCTGTATCCAGTGCGAGCAGCTTCATGCTTCGCGTACCTGGGGCGTCGCGAGTCCGGCCTGTGCAATGCGATGGCGCAGGAATGCGGCCGCCTCGGCAGCGTCGGTCACCACCCGCGCCGGTGGCAGTGCGCCCAGGAACATCGCGCCATAGCCACGGCTCTTCAGGCGCGGATCGCAGATCGCGACCACGCCAAAATCTTCGCGGTCGCGGATCAGCCGACCGAACCCCTGCTTCAATGCGAGCACGGCCTGCGGCAACTGGAATTCCCGGAACGGATTGCCGCCGCGCCGCCGGATCCCTTCGAGGCGCGCCTTCAGCAATGGGTCCTCGGGAGCCGCAAACGGCAGCTTGTCGATCACGACCAGCGCGAGCGCATGCCCGCGCACGTCAACACCCTCCCAGAAACTCGCGGTGCCCAGCAGCACCGCATTGCCGAGTTCCCGGAAGCGCTTCAACAGCGATTCGCGCGGCGCGTCGCCCTGCACCAACATCGGATACCGTCGCGTGAAATCTGGCCAGACCTCCAGGCTCTGCGCCGCCTCGCGCAGCGCCCGATGACTGGTGAACAACAGGAAGCTGCGACCACCCGCGGCCTCGATGAGCGGCAGCGCCTCGCCCAACACGCGCTGGGTGAATTCGCGGCTCGCTGGGTCCGGCATGCCGGACGGCAGGTACAGCATGGCCTGCCGCTCGAAATCGAAGGGGCTGTCGATGCGCACGGTCTGTGCGCCCGGCGCGCCGATGCGGCCGAGAAAATGCGAAAAGTCGTCGCCGACCGCGAGCGTTGCCGAGGTGAAGATCCAGGCGCCGCCTTGCGCTTTCATCAGTTCGCCGAGCCGAGTCGCGACCTCAAATGGGGTGAAGCACACGGCAAATCCGCGAGCGGAAACTTCCACCCAACGCAAGCCGCTCTCGGTACCGGCATCCTGCAATGCCTGCAGCGTTGCCACGATCTTGCCGGCACGTCGCGCGCATTGGCGCAACCCCGGGTCTTCCGGATCCGCCGCGCCGATCTCCGGTCCGAGCTGCGCGAGCACCTCGCGCAACTGCTCGAGCGCCGCAACGAATCCTTGCGGCAGCTCGTCCCAATCCACGCGTTCGCTGAGTCCGTCGATGGCTGCGAGTGCGTCGTTGATCGAGGTCTCGATCACCGCCAACCGCTCACGGGCCACGCCCTGCGCGAGGCCAACGCGCCCGAGTTCCGCGATCGCATCGCGCACCAAGGCGCTGACCTGGCGCGAGGTCAGTGAGCGGCCAAAGAATTGCGCAGCAATCTCGGGTACCTGGTGTGCCTCGTCGAGTATCACCGCCTCGGTGCCCGGCAAGAGCTCACCAAAGCCTTCGTCCTTCAGCGCCAGGTCGGCAAGCAGGAGGTGATGGTTGACGACCACCATGTCGGCCGCTTGCGCCTCGCGTCGCGCGGCGATCACATGGCAGCGCGCAAATTCGGGGCATTCGCTGCCGAGGCAGTTTTCGCGGGTCGAGGTTACCGCGGCCCAGGCCGGATCGCTGTCACGCAGACTCTTGACCTCCGACAGGTCGCCGGTCGCCGTTTCGCGGGACCAACGCCGGATGCGCGCGATCATCCGTTGATTGGGTGGCTCGAATCCCGGCAGGCCTGGCATCGACTCGGCCAGGTCGAGACGATGACGACACAGGTAGTTGGCGCGGCCCTTCAGCAAGGCGACGCGCACCGGCCGGCCGAGCGCCTTCGACACGGTCGGCAGGTCGCGATGAAACAACTGGTCCTGCAAAGTGCGCGTGCCGGTCGAAATGATCACCTGACGGCCGGAGAGCAATGCAGGGACCAGATAGGCATAGGTCTTGCCGGTACCGGTGCCGGCCTCGATCGCGAGCATGCCGCGGGAATCCAGGGTCTCGCCGACCCAATCGGCCATCACCTGCTGTTCGCGGCGCGATTCGAAACCCTCGATCACGCGCGCGAGCGGCCCCTGCGGTCCGAGCAGCTTCGCAAAATGTCCACTGGTGCCCATCACGGCAGTCTCCGGGCAATCCCTATCGAGATCAACGGCTTTCGCGCGTGGCCTCACGCAGTTTCGGCCACATCCGTGGAGGCTTGCTTATAATCCGCCCTCCTTCACGCGAGGCTGGCATGGCGACCGCACTCGATCAGTTCGCATCCCCCGCCGAAGCCCCCGGTGAATTACGCCGTTGGGTTGCAGAGGTCGCGGCGCGCACCCGCCCTCTGCGCGTGCATTGGTGCGACGGTTCGGACCAGGAGTATCGCGAACTTATCCGGCGCATGCAGGCTGCCGGTGAGCTGCTGGAACTCAATGCCGATCAGTTTCCGGATTGCTACCTGCACCGCTCTCATCCATCGGATGTTGCACGGGTCGAGCACCTGACATTTGTCTGCACGGCAGCAGAGCAAGACGCAGGCCCGAACAATTACTGGATGGCCCCCGACGCAGCGCGCCGCAAGATGGCCGCGCTGTTCGACGGCTGCATGCGCGGTCGCACGATGTACGTGATTCCGTATTGCATGGGTCCGATCGACTCGCCCTACGCCCGTTGCGGAGTTGAAATTACCGACAGCGCCTACGTCGCGGCCAACATGAGGCTGATGACCCGCATGGGTGCGGAGGCACTCGCGCGCATTGCGCGCGACCCGCCGTTCGTCAAGGGCCTGCATTCGATCGGCGAACTCGATCCCGAGCGTCGCTTCATCATGCATTTTCCGGAGGCGCTCGAAATCCAGAGTTATGGTTCGGGCTACGGCGGCAATGCCCTGCTCGGCAAGAAATGCCATGCGCTGCGCATCGCGAGCTGGCAGGCGCGCCAGGAGGGCTGGCTGGCCGAGCACATGTTGATTGTCGGGATCGAGAATCCGGCAGGCGAAACCCACTATCTCGCCTGCGCGTTTCCTTCCGCCTGCGGCAAGACCAATCTCGCCATGCTGATCCCGCCGGCGACAATGGGCGGCTGGAAAGTCTGGACGGTCGGCGACGATATCGCCTGGCTGCACCCCGGACCGGACGGCAGGCTGTGGGCCATCAATCCCGAGGCTGGCTATTTCGGTGTCGTGCCGGGCACCAATGCCAGGACCAATCGTCAGGCGTTCGAAATGATCCGCCGCGACACGATTTTTACCAATGTCGGACTGACTGCGGATCGGCAACCCTGGTGGGAAGGTATGGACGAAGGTACGCCGGTAACGGACTGGCAGGGGCGCCCGTTCGAACCCACGCGTGGCCCGGCCGCCCATCCGAATTCGCGCTTCACCGTGTCGGCGCGGCAGAACCCGAGCTATTCGCCAATGGCCGATGCGCCCCAGGGCGTGCCGATCAGCGCGATCGTATTCGGCGGCCGCCGGCGCAGCCTGGCGCCGCTGGTCTTTCAGGCGCGCGACTGGGCGCATGGCGTGCTGGTCGGCGCGGGTATGGCATCCGAGACCACGGCTGCGGCTAGCGGCGAGGTCGGCGTCGTGCGCCGCGATCCAATGGCGATGAAGCCGTTTGCCGGCTACAACTTTGGCGACTATTGGGGCCACTGGCTGTCGATGGCGGACCGTGTGCCGCGACTGCCGCCAGTTTTCCAGGTCAACTGGTTTCGCCGCGACGCGCAGGGCCGGTTCCTGTGGCCCGGCTATGGCGAAAACCTGCGGGTGCTGGCCTGGATCATCGGACGCGCGACCGGCGATGCTGCGGCTGTCGATACCGCAATCGGCGCAGTGCCGCAGCGCGATGCGCTTGATTACTCGGGACTCGGGCTCAGTGATGCCACGATCAGCGAACTGCTGTCGGTCGACAGAGCCGCCTGGCGCCAGGAAACCGCGGAGATCGCGAAATACTTCGAAACATATGGGTCGCGCCTGCCGGAACGGCTGAGCCATCAGATCAACTTGCTGAACGCGCGACTCGCTTAAAAGGGGACGCTTCCCTTCAAAAGGGACATCTCCCTTTCAAAAGGGACATCTCCCTTTTCCCGAACGAAAAGGGAGATGTCCCTTT
>JANNTO010000251.1:0-2230 GCA_031403675.1 Gammaproteobacteria bacterium
GGGCGCCGATACGGTGCCGGATGCCCACGACTCGTCGAAGCGTCGCGCGCCGGCCATGCTGACTACCGACCTCGCCCTGCGGTTCGACCCTGCCTACGAAAAAATTTCAAGGCGCTTTCTTGAGAATCCGGATCAGTTCGCAGACGCGTTCGCCAAGGCGTGGTACAAGCTGACGCACCGCGACATGGGGCCGCTCTCCCGGTACCTTGGCCCGCTCGTTCCTGCGCTGCCGCGGCTATGGCAGGACCCCATTCCCGCCGTGGATCACAAATTGATCGACGAGCAGGACATTGCCGCCCTAAAGGCCAAGATCCTCGCATCTGGCCTGTCCATCTCCCAACTGGTCACCACGGCTTGGGCCTCTGCTGCAACATTCCGCGGTAGCGACAAGCGCGGTGGAGCGAACGGCGCTCGTATTCGCCTGACGCCGCAGAAAAATTGGGAAGTCAACCAGCCGGCTGAACTGGCAAACGTCCTGCAGAAGCTGGAAGCGATCCAGAAGAGCTTCAACAGTGCGCAGTCTGGCGGCAAGAAGGTTTCGCTTGCTGACTTAGTCGTTCTAGGCGGTTGCGCAGCCATCGAGGCAGCTGCGAAGCAGGCCGGCCACAACGTCAAGGTTCCCTTCTCGCCGGGGCGCATGGATGCGTCGCAGGAGCAGACCGATGTGGATTCGTTCGCCGTACTGGAGCCGATTGCAGACGGGTTCCGCAACTACCTCCGGAAGGGACACGAAGGATTGGCGGCTGAACTGCTGGTGGATCGGGCCAACCTGATGACACTGACCGCTCCCGAGATGACGGTGCTGATCGGTGGCATGCGCGCCCTGAATGCAAACGTCGGGCAGTCCAAGCACGGTATTTTCACCAAGCGCCCCGAAACATTGACCAATGATTTCTTCCTGAATCTCCTCTACATGAACACCAAGTGGCAGAAGTCCGCCGCATCTGCAGGCGTGTTGGAGGGGCGCGATCGGGCGACCGGCGGGCCCAAGTGGACGGGCACCATCGTTGATCTCGTCTTCGGTTCGAACTCCCAGCTGCGAGCCTGCGCGGAAGTCTATGCGTGCAGTGACTCGCAGCAGGTGTTCGTGCGGGACTTTGTGTCGGCCTGGAACAAGGTAATGAACCTTGATCGCTTCGATCTGGCGTGAGCTCGATCCAGGTCGGGTGGTGCGCTCAATCAGAAGAACCCATCATGCGCTGTTACCGCACTTCCGCTGCGCTGGTCGCAATTCTGGGCCTGCTGTTGTCTGGCTGCGCAGAGCAGGCTGAAAGCAACCCCTGCCCAGCAACAGGCGTTCGCATCTTTGTGACTTCGGCTGGCGAGATCTCTCTGAACGGCGCTGCCATTGACGTCGGCGGGCTACGCGACGCGCTCGCGACGCTGAGCCCACCTCCCACTGTCGTTTGCTACTCACGCGACGACTCAGCCGGGGAGCCCCATCCCGCAGCGACTCAAGCAGTGGATGCAATCATTCAGCTGCGTCTGCCGGTTGCGTTCTACACGGACGGTACGTTCAAGACAGTCGTCAAGATGGAATGATGCTGCCAGAGCAGAGATCCGGTGATTGAGCTGCTTTCCGATCCGCAGATGTGGATTGCGTTTCTTACGCTCACCGCTCTCGAGCTCGTGCTCGGAATCGACAATGTCATCTTCATTTCGATACTTGTGGATAAACTTCCGCAGCAGCGACGTGACCTGGCGCGCCGGATCGGCCTGTTTCTCGCCATGTTCATGCGCATCGGGCTGCTATTCTTTCTTTCCTGGATTGTTGGAATGACGGAGCCGCTCGTCTCGCTATTCCAACAGGAGCTCTCTGGTCGCGACCTCATATTGATTGGCGGCGGTCTCTTCCTGCTCTGGAAAAGCACAGGAGAAATCCATCAGTTACTGGAGGGTAGGACCGGCGAATCTTCAGCGACAGTGCGCGCCACGTTTTCCGCTGTCATCAGTCAAATAGCGATTATTGATCTCGTTTTCTCTTTCGACTCAATCATAACCGCGGTGGGAATGGTCGACCAAGTGGAGATCATGATCGCAGCGGTCATTGTTTCAGTGCTGCTAATGATGGCGTTTGCCGGCGGGATCGGACGCGTCGTCTCAACGCATCCAACGATCAAGATGCTGGCCCTCGCTTTCTTGCTGGTCATCGGCGTCGTGTTGATCGCTGACGGGTTTGATCACCATGTGCCGAAAGGTTATGTGTACTTTGCCATGGCGTTCTCAGTCG
>JANNTO010000252.1:0-7689 GCA_031403675.1 Gammaproteobacteria bacterium
CTCCCTGAGGACTTGATCCTCCTGAAGGGCCGTCGAAGACTACGACGTTGATAGGCTGGGTGTGTAAGCGCAGTAATGCGTTCAGCTAACCAGTACTAATTGCCCGTGAGGCTTGACCATATAACACCCAAGGAGCCTGAGACTCCGTGGATGCGACACATATGCGTTATCTACAATTTCCGGACATGCCTGCGTGGCTGCGATCAGCGGCGTGGGCGACAGTTTTCCTGGCGGTCATAGCGGGCGGGAACCACCCGATCCCATTCCGAACTCGGAAGTGAAAACGCTCTGCGCCGATGGTAGTTTGGCCGTAGGCCAGGTGAGAGTAGGTCACTGCCAGGATCCCAACCGAAGCCCCCGACGGAAACGTCGGGGGCTTTTTTTTGTCCTGGCGCTCACCAGAAACTGCTGACCGCCAGAACTGCGAAGAACAGGTAGAAGAGCGCCATCGCAACCAGTGCGACACGGCGCCACATCGGCGGACGCAGTTCCACCGGCAGTAGCCGCGTATTGATGTACAGCAGATGCAGCGACGCGACGACGAAGCTGGCTCCCGCGATATTGGCGCCGATCTGCAGCAGCACGATCGGTGCCGCGATCCCGAGTGCGATCACGCCCCACAGCACAATCGCGCCGAGCACCGTGTAGTACACGGCCCGCACGTCGCCGCCGCGCCAGCGGCGCACGCGGGGACTGCCGCCCCACAGGATATCGGTCACCGCCCGCGTCATGCCCTCGATCAGATCGAGCTGAGTCTTGAACAGCAGCCACGCACCGAGAATCGCAATGGTCCCTGCGATCAGCGGCCCGGCGCGCTGGCCGACGCTCTCCGCGAGCGCCGCGCTGATACCGAGCCCGCGGATGTCGCTGCCGGCCGGAAGAAAGGTCACATACAGCAGCGCCGGCAGTGCCATGCCGAGCAGCGCACCGGTGAAGAACACACCCCACTGATCGGCCCTGACGATGCGCCACCAGCCGCGCCAGCGGCTCATGGACTCGGCGTCGGGTGTGAACACGAACCCGCGGTGGGCGAGGTTGATGCGTTCACCGCCAAACGCAGCTGGTATGTAGCCCGCATGCTGGCCCATGCCATAGCCCTTGTCGCGTGCCCAGTTGCCGAGGGTGACATTCATTACGCCGCCGCAGCCGGAATAAGCCACGAGTGCCCCGAGCAGGAAGAAATCGGTACCCGCCGGCAGGAACACGAAGCGCTCGCTCTGCAAGTCAAAACCGGCGAAACCCGCTGCAGTCGCGAGCCAGGTCCCGGCCGGCACGAACACGAGCGCCAGCAGCAGGAAGCCCGTCAGGATCGTCACGACCATCACCCAGTTGAGCAGTTCCAGCGTGCGCTCGATGCGCTTGCCGACCAGCAGCAGGGCGACACAGACGAGAAATGTGCCGACGCCACACCAGTAGAGCAGCGTCGCATCGGCCGGACCGGGCAGCTGTCCCGCGAACAGGAAAAAGATCGCGGCCGCGGAGGTTGCTGCCCAGGCCGGCCAGCCCACCTGCAGAAAAAACAGGATTGAATAGAACCACGCCCAGAAGTTCGACGATGGCTGCGTGCGCATGAATCCAGTGAACACGGGTTCGCCGGTGGCGACCACATAGCGCATGACTTCGGTGTTGAAAATGGTCTGCAACAGGATCGCGAGCGCCGTGATCCACAGCAGTGTCAGTCCGTGCTGCACGAAGGTCGCGGGCCCGAGCAGGAACTCGCCGCTGCCGATCGACAGGCCGAGCACGATGACGCCGGGTCCGACCACCGCCATCCAGCCGAAGCCTTTCGGCATGGGCGGGACCGGCAACTTGGCGCGAACCCAGGGATCGAGCCCGGTCTGCGTTTCGACGCTCGCGTGTTCCGGCATGAGACCGCGGGGCTCTATTAGGGCTGTCCGGCGTGGGCCGCAAAATTGCCGAACTGCTGGCCCAGCACCTGATCGACGATCGGGGCCAGGCCCATGAGCTGGTGCGCGGCATCGCCGCTGACGCGATAACTCACGACCGCAGCCGTCACGCCGCTTTCTTCCGTGAGCGCAATCGACAGCACGCCGCTGACCGCCATGTCGAGGAACGGGCCCAGTGCGGCGTCGAGTTTCAGCAGTTTTCCGGGCACCACCATGATCACCCGCCCGTGCTCGACGCTGCCGCCGCTCCAGCGTTCGCAATAGCAGCCACCGGCATCGGCGACCAGTGACAGCGACGCGCGCTGGCCGGACCAGGTGTGATCTTCCGGCCACCAGCGCTCCGGGTGCACCAGCGACTCCCAGACCTTCGCGGCCGGAGCTTCGATGCGAAACCGATGTTCGATCAGCATCGCGTCGGCGGCATTGAGCTTCACTTCGCCCTGGGCCGCCAGTGGCAATGTCATCAGCAGGGCAGCCATCATCGATCGGTAGCGCATCGGACTCACTCCTTCATTCCCCAGTTCTTTTCATCCCGATTCGCCATCGCGTCCAGGTCTTCCGGCAGGGCGAGACGATCGTCCACCCATTCCCGCAGTCCCGGTCCGCCATTGATCAGGTCGATTGCCAGACGATCGGTCTCATATTCGTACGGAAAATCGCGCCACAGCGGATAGTCGGGCGCGAGCGTGCGCAGCGCCTTGAAGGCGAGCGCCATAAGCCGCCAGGGACGGAACCGCGCGTGGTCGTAACCGGGATCATCCACGTGGATCTGGAGGCCCGCGCAGAGCGAGCCGGCATGCTTGTGAAAAGTCGGCTCGAAGAAACAGGGCCGCAGTCCGCAGCCCGCCAGCCAGTGGGGTGCGAGTGAGCGCATTTTCGCGAGCAGCAGAGGTGCATCGAGATCCGGTGCGCCAAACAGTTCGAGTGGTCGCGTCGTGCCGCGGCCTTCGGACAGTGTCGTGCCCTCGAGCATCACCGTGCCCGGATAACAGCGTGCCATCGAAAGATTCGGTGCATTGGGACTTGGATTGACCCAACTGCGCTCGTGGATCGGCCAGCCGAAACCGGGTGCCGTGGCCGGGCGCCATGCGTCCAGCGCGACCACGCGGTACTCGACATCGAGTCGCAACTCGCGCACCAACCACGCGCCGAGTTCGCCGAGCGTGCGGCCGTGACGCATCGGCATGGGCCCCGCGCCGACGAAGCTTTCCCAGCCGCTCTTGAGCAGCAGTCCCTCGACCGGCCGGCCGAGCGGATTCGGGCGATCGAGGACCCACACTGCCTTGCCCGCGCGCGCCGCCTCCTCGA
Organism: Gammaproteobacteria bacterium; assembly: GCA_031403675.1. Lineage (GTDB taxonomy): Bacteria > Pseudomonadota > Gammaproteobacteria > Steroidobacterales > Steroidobacteraceae > SCUD01. The sequence continues at coordinate 3,216 of JANNTO010000252.1, forward strand.
GCACGTAGCGGAGCGTCGTGACGAACGTATAGACGCGGCAGCCGAGATCCTGCAGATCCACCAGCAACACGTCGAACAGTTCCAGCATCGCCGGCGTCGGGCGACGCACCTTGCCGTACAGGCTGAAGACCGGAATGCCGTGCACGGGATCCGTGAAATCATCCGACTCGACCATGTTGTCCTGCTTGTCGCCGCGCAGTCCGTGTTGCGGGCCGAATGCGGCGCAGAGCCGGATGTCGCCCAGTGCCGCCAGCGCATCGAGCGTGTGCGTCAGGTCCGCGGTCACCGAGGCGGGATGTGCGAGTAGTGCGACGCGCCGCCCAGCGAGCGGCTGGCGCAGCGCCGGATCCGCGAGCAGGCGATCAATGCCGAATTTCATCGGGCGGGCACGATCATGTTGAATGCGGCCGGATCGTGGAAATCCGGATGCAGCGCATGATGCGCGAGTGCCCAGTAGGCGAGCGATCCGCGCTCGTCCTCGAGCACCGCTGCGAGCCCGGCGCGCAGGGTCGTGGCTTGCGCAAGCTCGGGCAGTTCGTCGAGCGGCAAGACTGCGGTCAGTACGAACGATGTGGCATCGCGCGTGGTTTCGATGCGTGGCGTGCTCATCGGCGGAGCGCTTTGCCCGGTGCGGCGGCCGGTGAATCGGTACGCCGCCCACGCGCCCGACGGTGCGAAATTGAATTCATGGTAGCTGTCGGCAGTGTCGCTCCGCAGGAAGGCCTCGAAGCAGCTATGTTGCCAGAGTCCATCGGCACGCAACGGCGGCGCGGGATCGGGCAGCCGCAGGCGGGCGATCGCTCCGTGCGCGCGCCAGCTGATCCGCAGGGCTCCGGTTGCGGCATCGCGAACATAGCTAACGGCAATTTCGCGAATCGCGTCCGGGCGCGTCGCGGGATGTGGCATCAACAGGGCGCTGGCACTCATCGATGGGTCTTTCTGGCACACTCGAGCGTCCACGCACAGTGCGCATTATGGGGTCGGTCGGGGTGAAAGGTGCACAGGCCATACTCGAGACGCTGCAGCGCGGCGGCATCGATACGATTTTTTCGAATCCGGGCACCTCGGAAATAGCGCTGGTGCGCGCGCTCGATGAGACACCGGCGCTGCGAGCCGTGCCTGGCCTGTTCGAAGGCGTCGTGACCGGCGCGGCCGACGGTTACTTCCGGATGTCCGGGCGACCGGCGGCAACACTGCTGCATCTCGGCCCGGGTCTCGCCAATGGCTGCGCCAACCTGCACAACGCGCGCCGCGCACGCTCCGCGATCGTCAACATCGTCGGCGACCATGCCCGCGATCATCTCGCGCTCGACGCGCCGTTGACGACGGATGTCGCCGCAGTCGCCGGCCCGTTTTCGGTATGGGTACGCAAGATCGCCGAATCGGAGCATGCCGGTCGTGACACCGCGGATGCGATTGCACAGGCACAGCGGCGAGGCGGTCCCGCAACCCTGATCGTGCCGGCCGACATCGCCTGGAGCCCTGGCGCGGAGCCGGTCACGCCGGCCACGATGACGGCGCGCGCGATGCCGGAGTCCGCGGCGCTCGAACGGGCCGCAACGATCCTGCGTCGCGCCGGCCCGCGCGCGATGCTGCTGCTCGGCGGCGGCGCACTGGACGAATCAGGTATTGCCGCCGCGGCGCGCATCGCCGCCGCGACCGGTGCGCGTGTTGCGAGCGAGACATTTAATGCCCGCTCGGCACGCGGCGCCGGTCGCCCGTTCGTGCCGCGGGTTCCGTATTTCGGCGAGGCGGCGCAGGCGTTTCTCACGGGTGTCGAGGACCTGCTGCTGGTCGAGTCGCGCGTGCCGGTCAATTTCTTCGGCTACCCCGGTCGAAGCGGGCAACCGCTTGCGGCGCAGGCGACGGTTTCGACGATTGCAGAACGCGGCGCAGATGGATGCGCTGCGCTGCTGGCGCTTGCGGATGAGCTTGCGCCGCGCACTGCCACCGCGCTGCCATCGCAGAGCCTGCCCGATCGGCCGCTGGGACCGATCAATGCGGGGAGCTTTGCCGCGGCGCTGGCGCGTCGGCTGCCCGAGAACGCCGTGTATTGCGACGAAGCGATCACGGCTGGCTTTGCCTTACCGGCGATGATGGCTGCCGCGGCGCCGCATGATGAACTCGACCTGATGGGTGGCTCGATCGGCGGCGCGTTGCCGCTCGCGACCGGCGCTGCGCTCGGCTGTCCGGATCGCAAGGTGGTTTGCGCCTCGGGCGATGGCAGTGCGTTGTATACCATCCAGGCCCTGTGGACCCAGGCGCGCGAAAACCTTGACGTCACGACGATCATCTGTGCGAACCGCCTTTACGCAATCCTCGCCTACGAGCATCTGCAGATCGAAGGGCGTCCGCCGGGACCGCGTGCACTGCCGGTCCTGTCGCTCGCGCGGCCGGCAATCGGATTTGCCGAGCTGGCCCGCGGTTTCGGCGTCGAAGCGGTCACCGTTGCCAGCGCCGAGGCGCTCGACGATGTGCTTGCCGCAGCCGGTCAGCGGCGCGGTCCGTTCCTGATCGAGGCGGTGTTCGAACCGATGACCCTGCCGGCGGCGCCCGGCCTAGGGCGATCAACCTAGAATGGCGCGCAACCGGATTTATTCTGCAGCGGGGTTGCAAACGCCGGCGCGGACGGCAAGCTGTCCATCGTGGTGTTCGACTATGTGATCGTCGGCGCCGGTTCCGCCGGCTGTGTACTGGCCAACCGCCTGAGCGCCGATCCAGCGCACAGCGTCTGCCTGATCGAGGCGGGTCCGCGCGATCGCTCGCCATTGATCCACATTCCCGCAGGTATCCTCGGACTGTTGCCGAACCGGCGGGTCAACTGGGCGTTCGAGACTGAACCGCAGCCGGGTCTCAACGGCAGGCGCGGTTACCAGCCGCGCGGCCGCACACTCGGCGGCTCGAGCTCGATCAATGCGATGATCTACATGCGCGGCCACCCTGGCGACTACGACGACTGGGCGGCACTCGGTAATCCCGGCTGGTCCTACGACCAGGTCCTGCCGCTGTTCCGCCGTTCCGAAGACCAGCAGCGCGGCGTCGATCGCTATCACGGTGTCGGTGGCGAGCTGACGGTATCGGATCTGGCAAGCCCGGTCACCGCATCGCATGCGTTTGTCGAAGCGGCGATCCGCAACGGATTGCCGGCGAATGACGACTTCAACGGTGCCCGCCAGGAAGGTGCGGGTCTCTACCAGGTGACCCAGCGTCGCGGACGCCGCTGCAGCGCGGCGGTTGCATTCCTGCATCCGGTGTGGTCGCGACCAAACCTGACGGTGCTTGTCGAACATCGCGTCACCAAGCTGGTGCTCGCGGGGAAACGTGTGACCGGGGTGCAGGCCGAGAGCCGCCGCGGTCCGGTGCGTATCGATGCGCGTCGCGAAGTCCTGTTATCGGCGGGCGTGTTCGGTTCGCCGCAATTGCTGATGCTTTCCGGCATCGGCCCGCGCGAGGAGCTCGGTCGTCATGGAATTGATCTCTTGCATGAGCTGCCGGGCGTCGGCGCGAATCTCGTCGATCATGTCGACCTCGCACTGGTCTATCGGTCCTCGGATCCAACGCTGATGGGTTTGACGATTCGCACGGCGCTGCGAGCGATACCGGGGTATTTCCAGTGGCGGCGCGCGGGGCGCGGCCTGTTGACCACCAATTTTGCCGAGGCGGGGGCGTTTCTCCGCACCCGGGCCGGAATCGAGCGCCCGGACATCCAGCTGCATTTCGTCAACGGGCTGGTGGACGACCACGCGCGGCGCCTGCACTACGGTTATGGAATCACCTGCCATGTCGCGGTGCTCAGGCCCTTGAGCCGCGGCTCTGTGCGGCTGCGCTCAGCCGACCCGCGCGCTGCGCCGCGCATCGATCCGAACTTCCTGGCGGCCGACGCGGACGTCACGACGCTGCTGGCGGGCGTCAAGATCGCCCGCGAAATCATGTGCGCCGCAGCACTCGACCGGCATCGCGGCGAAGAACTCTATGCGGACGGCCAGAGCGACGACGCACTCGTGCAGCGCATGCGTCGGCGCGCCGACACGATCTATCACCCGGTCGGGACCTGTCGCATGGGCCAGGACGAGCTGGCGGTGGTCGATCCGGCGCTGCGGGTGCATGGCCTCGAGGCCTTGTCGGTGGTTGACGCATCGATCATGCCGCTGCCGATTGGCGGCAACACCAACGCACCGACCATCATGATTGCGGAGAAAGCGGCCCTGCGCCTGGCAGCGTGATCCGGGGACCGCGCGCGGTCATGATTCCGTGCCGAGGAAATCGCGCCAAGCCGTTGTCGCTGCTGGAATAGCGCCACCCGGTTGACCGTTCACTGTGGAGCGCATGCAACAGGTCCATTTGCCGGTCGCAAATGACGGCCGACAGGCTGTAACATTCCGGGCCTATTCTGGTTCTGCCGCAATAATCAGGGGAGCGCCTCCATGTCCGATCGTTGCCGTTCGGTTCGTCTCGCTGCCGCCGTCTCGTCGAT